>CAIXTV010000053.1 GCA_903922465.1 uncultured bacterium | reverse complement strand
GTAAGAAACATAATTCTCAAAAGCACGGGTTTTACTCCATTGTATACTTATGGTCGAACATCCTGTTAAGGTATCTCCTACTACATTCGGATAATCTACCGTGATGGGGGCTTTTATGGTGAAGACGGCATTGGAGGTGTCTGCAATTGTTGATAATGTATTATTAACAATCCGAACCAATGCTTGATTTGTTGTGTTCATTTGCGAAATTGTCCATGCGTAGCTACCATTATTGGTAGCTGAAGTCGTAAGGGTGTACCATGTTCCACCATTGTTTAATGAATATTCAATTTTAACAGTGGAGGCAAATAAAGTATAATCCCATGTAATAGAATGAGTATTTCCACTTCGCCAAATTTCACCTCCATTGGGTGCCGTTATAAAATTCCCAGGCATTTGAATGATAAAAGCTGCTGCACTCACATCATTTACGGCAGAGCCTGTTGAATTGCTTGCCCTAACTAAAGCCTGTGTGGTGGGTGTATTCGGAATAGTCCATGTGTAACTTCCTGTGTTGGGAACCGCTGAATTTATCATATTATAAGTAACCCCATTATCTGTAGAATATTCCAATTTCAAAGTCGTATAAAAGGTAGCCGCATTCCAGGTGATAGTTTTATTGGCATCAATAGTCCAAACTTCCCCTCCGTTTGGAGAGGTTAAAATAGGATCAGCCGGTGTTATTTCAAATACAGAATTAGACAAATCAAGCTGGCACGATGTGGTTGCATCCGTAACTTTTATCAATGCCTGTGTCGTTGGTGAATTGGGTACCTGCCAAGTGTAGTTGTTGGCAGCAACATTAGTGGCAATTGTGGTATAGGTGCTTCCATTATTGGTTGAATAATATAAATTAAAGTATCCTGATGTCCCTGCTGGAGTCCAGGATATTTGATGCGTAGACAGTCCTTGCCATACTTCTCCTCCATTGGGGGAGGTTATGGTAATTGGCATTTGGATTGTAAACACCCCATTACTGACATCTTGTTTTGTTGTATCTGAATAATCGCGCACTCTGACCAAGACATTATTGGAGGCAGCCATTGGAACTGTCCAACTATATTGACCATTTGCGATGTTAAGTTGCGAGGCGACTGAAGTCCATATTGCACCGCCGTTTAAGGAATAATCAATGTTCCAGAGATTTGAAACCCCAGTGGCATTCCATTTTATCAGATAAGTTTGACATCCGTATAAGACCTCTCCTCCATTGGGTTGGGTTATAGTAATTGATTGAGAGAATAAATTAAAACTCAATGTGAGGAAAAATAAGGCAGTAATAATTCTTTTCATTTTGAAATTTGTTTATGATTTAATATAGGTAGCAAATGTATAAAAAAAACAGTAAGCCACTAAAGATTAAAGATAAAATGAAAAAACAGGCAAGCTTTTGTTATTGTAAATAGAATAAAAAAACTACCCCTCTTATATGTTCATACCTATCAATATGTAACATACACATATAATCAGCTACTAAGGTTGAAAGATATATTAAATTAAAGATAGGTGAAATAATTTTTGGCGGCTGTGAATTCATGCACAAGTTGGAGCAAATTAGTTCAAAATGCAGCAAAGGAATTAGCTTTATGTTGCAAAATTTGGTCAAATAAAACTATTATCAATAAAAAGGCTGAGAATTGTAATATTTTTATACCTTTGCAGCGCTTATGCGGATGTGGCGTAATTGGTAGCCGCGCCAGACTTAGGATCTGGTTCCGAGAGGAGTGTGGGTTCGAGTCCCTTCATCCGCACCATATTGATTCAACTTCTTATTTTATTTCTACTCTATTATCATACAATTATCATCAAGAGTATAAAGATTTCTTCGAAAATCACCAATCAGACACTATTCTTTAACTGGCGTAAAAACAAAAAAGCCGCAAAATTTGCGACTTTTAGTAGTAGCGGGAACAGGATTCGAACCTGTGACCTTCGGGTTATGAGCCCGACGAGCTGCCTCTGCTCCATCCCGCAATTTAATCTGAGTAATTCAGCGCTGCAAATGTACATATTATTTGTTACTTTGCAATAAACTAAAAAAATATTTTTTTATGGAACACAAATCAGGCTTTGTAAACATCATTGGAAACGCAAATGTAGGTAAGTCAACTTTAATGAATGCCCTTACGGGTGAGAAGCTTTCCATCATTACTTCTAAGGTGCAAACCACTCGTCATCGCATTAAAGGTATTATCAATGGAGATGATTTTCAAATTGTTTATTCTGACACCCCTGGGATATTAAATCCCCACAATGGCATGCACAAAAACATGCTTAAAACCATACTAAACGCCACTGAAGATGCCGATGTGTTCTTGTATATTGTTGAAGCAGGCCTGATGAAAGTGGATGAAGACATCATCAAAAAAGTTAAAGATTCGGGTGTTCCGGTGATTTTGGTCATTAATAAAATTGATATTTCGAATCAGATTATTCTTGATAAAACTGCTGAATATTGGCACGAACAATTCCCTGATGCCGACATTGTCAGCATTTCGGCCCTCTTAAAGGTGAACATCGAAAGTATTTTCAATTTAATTCTTGAAAAGCTTCCTGTGGGGGAACCTTATTTCCCAAAAGACCAATTAACGGATAGTAATTTGAGGTTTTTTACTTCCGAAATCATTCGTGAGAAGATTTTACTGAACTATAAAAAGGAAATTCCTTATTCAGTTGAAGTGGTGGTTGAGCAATTTAAGGAGCTTGAAAACATAACCCACATTTCGGCTATGATTTATGTTGCACGCGAATCGCAAAAGATGATTCTCATTGGCGAAAAAGGAAATGCCATTAAAAGAGTGGGAATTGAAGCACGCTTGGATTTAGAAGAATTTTTGCAGACAAAAATATTTATTGAGTTAAGGGTGAAAGTTAGCGATAACTGGCTTAACAACGAATTGCAGCTCAAACGCTTCGGTTATTCGAAAGAGTTGTAGTGGGGTTTGGTTTTGTTGCAAGGTTTTTAAGGCCGGACTAGAGAAATCTAATCCGGCTTTATTGTTTTTTGAACAATCTATGTGATGTTTATTTCCTCATTCATGGAAATATTTTTCAGCTTTTCTTTTTTGTACATTCTGTAGGAGATATAAATTGCCAGTATTATTGTGGCCCCTCTGAAAATATTATCCTGTAAACTCATGGTGATATTGCCCTCGTAGTTGCTAATGCTTGTTGCGGTGTCCATGAAAGAATGCAGAAATAAGGGAAACCACAAATTCCAGTTTGTATATTTATAAAAGAGATAAAAACCCGTTCCCACACCGAATGCCGTGCAGAAAACCACCACCGATTCTGTAATATTATTGGCTTGATATAAATGCCCCATGGCAAATAATAAACTCGATAGCACTAAGGGTATTAGCACAGGCCATTTTGCATATCTCACCAGAACACCAATAAAAAACCCCCTATAAAGAATTTCTTCGTAATAGCCAGGATGTATACCGTGAACCCAGACATCTGCGAAGCTTGCATCCATGTTGAACCCATGTAAATACTGCATTCCAAGCAAAAGGGGCAGTGCCGCTAACAAAGCAAGTAGAAATGCAATGCCAAGGCCTTTTTGCAGACCCAACATTTCGAACATGTTTTTAAAAGAAAAAAATGCCAGGCAAAAGCTAACCAGAAAACAAAGCATCAGCGTTGTTCCATGGCAAAGCAAAATTTTATAATATTCGGGGAGTGCATTAAAATGTTCTTTCCCGAAAACAACATAGGCATAGAAGTTGGGAATGAAAAAAGTGAGAACAAATGCCGCCACCACTACTATTGAAATAATAGTTTGTTTTCTATCAAATTGAAATTTCATGTTTACTGATTAGGTGATTTTTGTTTTTAATAATGTTCAATTAAACTCTGCTTTTGCAGATTTACTTTACAAAGATAGAATATTAACGAATAAAACCACGATTTGACTGCTGTTTACATCAAATGTTTCTATTATGGCTTATGCCTAATGCTATGTTTTCGACTGGGGCTGAATTCGTTTATGGTAAGGACGAACTGCTAAACCTCACTATAGTTTTCCATTGCAAGCATCTTTTGAATTCAGATGCAATCGGTTATTAATTAGATATTACAATATCTAACTTTATAGGTTTTCAAAGTCTGATAGGTTTAGTAAATAGCCACAAATGTGGGGGGATAAATTTTCTAAAGATTCAATTAAAAAAATTGCAATACCAACACCAATTTTATGACATTACTATTTTGAATTTGAAAATGTATTATGCTCATTGATAAGGCTTAAAAATTGTTGAAGGCTATCGCTGAAGTATACCATAAGCTTCAAAAATAATATATACCTATCGCTGAAAATTACCATAGGCTTCAACATTTATATATACCTATCGCTATAGTTTACCATAGGCTTCAATATTTATATATACCTATCGCTATAGATTACCGTAAGCATCAACAATAGTTAATGCTTATCGCTATAGTTTACTATATGCTTCAATTATTGTTAATGCCTATCGCTAAAGTTAACCATAAGTATCAACAATTATTAATGCCTATCGCTAAAGATAACCATAAGCATCAACAATTATATATGCCTATCGCTAAAGTTAACCATAAGCATCAATAATTATATATGCCTATCCCTAATGTTTGCCATAGGCTTCAACAATAGTTTATGCCTATCGCCAATATTCGTCAAAGTCATCAACAGCATTTTATGATAACAGTAAAAATATACTATAGGCATTTAATTGATATTGTTTAGCTTATGGAAATCCTTCAATCGAGTTAATTTTTTTAAATAATAAAACTAAATAATTGTATTGGCGAAATTTCACTAAGTCGAAAATTATTTATATCTTTGTTCCTTAATCAAAAACTAATCTCATTACTAATGGTTTAATGCTCTTGTTATGGCTATAGATTTACAAATATTATTCGATGGATTTTTTATTGATCCAAAAATTACACACTCGCGTTTAAGTGTATTTGCCAAAGATGCCATATTTAATATGATTCATAACAATCCGGGAGGAATTTATGACGATTCTATTGACTCTACTCAAGCTGCTATCGACAATCTCGATTCAATTATGTCTTCAAAAACTGGCGATAAAGGTTCACGCAAGGGTGAAACAAGTGCCAGAAATATTGCCCGACGCAATATTGAAATTTATTGTGCCAACCGAATTGGTTGGGCAAGAACCTTATTTGGAGGGAAAAAAGATGCCCGCTTTATTGCCACTTTCCCTAAACTAACCAGAGCATTTTATAACGTTCCAGCTCCGAAATTTGAAGATAATATTGAAGCACTGATAGGTAAAGCTCACCTCTATTCGTCTGTTCTGGGTACTGATTTCGAAACTGATTTAACTACTTTATTTAATGCCTATTCCAATGCTGATGCCTCACAGGGCACTTTTAATACTGCTGTTAGAACCGATATTGTAAACGAAAAAATGGCTGCCGATGTGCTTTCCGATCAGCTTTCCGATAATGCACTCCTGATTGCCCGCAACAACAGAAAAAGTCAGACCGCTGCCAAACTATATTTTAATGTTGATTTATTATATCCTCACACCAAAAAAGAAATTCACAAAGGTAAACCAGCCGCTCATAGCGAAACGGAAGTTTGCCCAATAAAATACAGTGAAGGGAAATCGGTGCATATTTATAACACGGGTGCATGCCGTCTAAGTTTTGGCATGAAGCTTAATGGAATTAAAGTTGGGGAAACTACAACACTTGAACATGGCGAAAAATCGAGTCAGAAATTTGATTTTTATTTCACAAATGGCACAAGCATTTATGTTGAAAACGATACAGATATAGACGGGATGTATCAGTTGAATATTGTTCCTTAATAGGCATTAGTCCTTAATCATTAAGGCTACAATTAATAAATTCAAGCATTTTGAAATACGAATATCAATCGAGAATTCTTCTAATTAAATCGGTTTATAATAACACAACATATATCCTCGCACTAAGCTCCTTTGAAATTAAAGTTTGAAGCTTAGAATTTGGGTCTTGGGTCTTCTTCCAAAAAGTTTATTAGGCTATACTTCCCTGTTAATTCCCTACTGATGTAATTAGGGCCAAACCTAACAAGTTTTCAAAACCTGCTAGGTTTTCCAATTAAATAAAATTCCAAAAGCTAAAGGTCAAAAGGTTCAAAATTCTAAACTCCCCCTTGGGACTTGGAATTTGAAATTTGGGTCTTGGGTCTTCATCCTTCATCCTTTTTCCCTTCAACCTAAAAGCCTTCAGCCTTAATTTGCAAACAATGAGAGAAATAAGTATACAATTTGCTTGTTTCCGCAAAAAGAATTGTATCTTTGCAGCCGATTCATACGGTTCATAAAATATGTCAGTTCAAAATCCACTATATACAGTGGTACAATATTACACTCCCATTTCTTTATTCGCGCTGATATAGACTCACCATATATACAATTCAACAAAACCAAACATCTATTTTATGCAGACATTTAAAGACGCTGACTTTCAAAAAGAAATTTTTCGTGCCATCACCGACATGGGTTTCGAAGTACCAACACCCATTCAAAAAAAGACCATCCCCCATCTATTATCCTCAGACGAAGACATTATCGCCCTAGCCCAAACAGGCACAGGCAAAACGGCCGCCTTCGGCCTTCCTATCATCGAAATGATCGAACCCGATGATAATTACCCTCAAGCAATTGTACTTTGCCCTACACGTGAGCTATGCATTCAAATTGCAAAAGACTTTGAAAGCTTCACCAAATATTTACCCAACATTCATGTAACTGCCATTTATGGTGGTGCAAGCATCGACCCACAAATAAAAGCCCTCAGAAGAGGCACTCATATCGTTGTAGGAACCCCCGGACGCGTTAATGATGTATTGCGCAGAAATGCATTGCAGATTGACAAAATCCGCTGGCTCGTACTCGACGAAGCCGATGAAATGCTGAATATGGGCTTTAAAGATGAGTTAGATTCGATATTGGAAATGGCACCTAAAAAACGTCAGACACTATTGTTTTCAGCTACCATGCCAAGCGACATTCAGTCGATTGCCAATAACTATATGAATAATCCGGTTGAGCTTACAGCGGGTAAAAAGAATGCCGGAGCCGAAAATGTGAGTCATTTTTATTATGTAGTGCAAGCCAAAAACCGCTATTTAGCACTCAAACGTATTGCCGACATCAACCCTAATATTTATGGTATCGTTTTTTGTCGCACCCGTCAGGAGACCAAAGACATTGCCAATAGCCTTATTGAAGATAGTTATAGTGCCGATGCACTTCATGGCGATTTGTCACAAGCTCAGCGCGAACAGGTGATGCACCGTTTCCGTCAGAAACATATTCAGCTGCTTGTGGCTACCGATGTGGCCGCCCGTGGTATTGATGTGAGCGACATCAGTCATATCATCAATTATAATCTCCCTGATGAAAATGAAATTTATTTACATCGTAGCGGAAGAACAGGTCGTGCAGGAAAAACCGGAATCTCGATTTCGATAATACACACCCGCGAAACCAGCAGAGTGCGTCAAATTGAAAAAATACTTGATAAGAAGATGGTGCAACTTCCTGTTCCTAACGGTAAGGAAATTTGTGAGAAACAACTTTTTAATGTTATCGATAAAATCGAAACCATCAAAGTTGACGAAGCTAGCATCGCACCCTTCCTTCCTGATATATACAGCAAACTGGAATGGCTCGACCGCGACCAACTCATCAAACATGTCGTTTCAGTTGAGTTTTCAAGGTTCTTAGAATATTATAAAAATGCCCCCGATTTAAATGCTTCGGCAAAAGATGCCGACTTCCGCTCTTCTTCTGCCGAAGGCGATGGAATGTTCCAGAAATATTTCATCAACATAGGTGCTCGTGATAATCTCACCAAAGTAACTTTCCTTGATTTATTCAACAAGAAAGCCAAACTCAAAGAAGTGAAAGTAGGCAAGGTGGAAATCTTACAAAACTTTTCCTTTTTCATGGCCGATCGTCGTTATGAAAAACAATTGTTGGAAGCTTTCCGCAGCTTAGAGTTCAATGGAGCAAAAATAGTTGTTGAACCCAAAACAAATTCAGCTTCTACATCAGGATCAGGACGCCGAGGCTCATCATCTGGCTACGACCGCCGAGGTTCATCATTAGGATCCGACCGTAAGGGGCCTGCTTCAGGTTACGAACGCAGAACTTCTTCTTCAGGTTCCGATCGTCGTGGTTCATCATCAGGTAGCGAACGTAAAGGTTCAGGCTACGATCGCGACAAAAAAAGCGACAGAGGTGGATACTCATCACGCCGTCCAAGGTAATTCAACAGAATTACAGTATTTATAACTTATATTTTACTGACCACAGCCTTTCGACCCTTCACTTTCGGTCGTTGACTGTGGTTAGTTGCTTTTTACAATAAATTTTTCCTTCAAATATTGATTTAAAATTATAATTTTGTTTTATGAATCAATCAGAAGAGGAATTCAAATCGGCTTTAAAAGTAAACGAGGGTATTGAACAACCTTCGCCTGTAAATAGCGAGGTCATTAAGCTTATGCGTGATGCTCGCAAGGAAATTTTATCGGCTGATGAATATGCCCTTGGAATACTTTCGGGCGATAGAGTGATACTCAGCAAAGCCATTACACTTATCGAAAGCTCCCTTCAAAAACATCTTGTCTTAGCCCAACAAATCATCGAAAAATGCCTACCTCATTCAGGTAAATCTATTCGAATTGGGATAACAGGAGTGCCCGGTGTGGGTAAAAGCACTTTCATTGAAGCTTTGGGCAAACATATTACTTCTAAAGGCCATAAACTTGCCGTTTTAGCAGTAGACCCTAGTAGTCAACGTTCAAAAGGCAGCATCTTAGGCGATAAAACCCGTATGGAACAACTTTCGGTTGATCCTAATGCATTTATACGTCCATCTCCTTCCGCAGGTTCATTGGGAGGCGTTGCTCGCAAGACCCGCGAAATCATTCTACTTTGCGAAGCCGCTGGATTTAATGTGATTTTTATAGAAACGGTTGGAGTGGGACAATCAGAAACCGTGGTTCATTCGATGGTCGATTTCTTTTTATTGTTGATGTTAGCCGGAGCTGGCGACGAACTTCAAGGCATCAAGCGTGGCATTATGGAAATGGCCGATGCTATTGCCATTAATAAAGCCGATGGCGATAATATTCAAAATGCACTAAGGGCAAAATCAGAATATGTTAATGCCCTACGTATGTTTCCCCCAACGCTGTCAGGATGGAAACCCGTGGTTGAAACTTGTTCTTCAACGAGCTTGCAAGGAATTGATGTCATTTGGAATGTGATAATGGAAAACAACCAAATGCTCTGTCAAAACGGATTTTTTAATCAACAACGCCTAATGCAGCAAAAGCATTTGATGTACGAAACGATACAACAAGCCTTGAAAGACCACTTTTATCATGATAAAACCATTATCCAAAAACTTTCTGAATTTGAACAGAAAGTAATTGAGTCTAACATCAGCCCATATGTAGCTGCTCAACAATTGCTAGATGAATATTTTGGGAAGAAAGACCCAATAAAAGATTAAAACTATATTGATTATTTGAATTCAGTGTATTAATCGGAACCGAAACTAAAAGTACTGAGTTTATTGTATTTCTCAGGAATGCGGAAGGGAATTCCCTGTGGCTCGTTCACTTTAATTCTTGAATATTCAAGGGTAAGAACAAAGGGAGTTTCTGCCGAAATATCAAACACAGCTCTGGTAGGAAACAATTGGTTTTCGACAGCCTGATAAATTGAATATAATACGTCAAGCGATCTTTTCTCCTTAATTTCCTTCACCTTCACCCTATTGATTTTAAATGTCCCGGGTGTTAACCATATATCCTGAACCAAGACCTTGTAACTTTCATTTTCGTTCTTAATATGTTTCTTCAACTTGGTTCGGTTAAAGGTAGAAAGTTTATACTGATTGTTTTCGTAAGAGGCTTTGAATTTATCAGTTTCATAATACGAAAAGTCGTTCCCGATGAAAAGTGATTGCAACATATTGAAATCGAAAACCGTATTGGTAAATGAATTTATAAGCTTGAAATCTCCTACAAAGTATGACGATTCGATGCGGTTCATAAACTTTGCAGAGTCTTCTGTAATTAGTATGCGTGCAACTTCAAACCCCATCTTAGAGATTGAAATCCAAATCACACTGTCTTTTCTAATATTAATTAATCCGCTAAAGCTTTTACTCGATTGGTTGATATTGAGGTCAGCACTAAATTTAAAAGAAAGCCACGTGAAGTTGAATTCGTTTTTCTTCAGATTATCGAAAAGATAATCGTTAGCCGAATCACTTTTAAGGGGTTCTTTGATGATTTTTTTTTCGATTTTCTTAGTAGTTTTGCATGAAAACAACATTATAAACATGAAAACCAACAGCAGAGAAATCCTGTTATTTACGAGTGACATATTTTTTTATTCGAAAAGATTTCTTTCACTTATTTTTTTGTCTAACAAATCAGAGCCCTTACCTAATGTTCTTGCAATATTCCATTGAACAAAAGCTTTTTCTTTTTCTCCTAAAGTGAATAATATATCGCCATAATGCTCCAAAATAATATCATTCTTATCACCTCCATATTGTAATGCTTTTTCTATTATACCTTTGGCCTCATTGGTTTTCTTTGCCTTATAAAGGACCCATGCGTAAGTATCTAAGTATGAAGCATTGTTTTTCACTAAATCATTTGCTTTTTTAGCCAATTCTTCTGCTTTCTCCAATCTGTCGTTACGTAATGAAAGATAATAGCTATAGTTATTCAAAACATATACATTATCAGGCATATATTTCAGGGCTTTATCGTAGGACTCATCAGATTCGGGATATTTCTTAAGTTGATTATATGCGTCGCCCAAATAAGTATAGAACTGTGATTGAACTTCTTTGTTGTCGGCCACATAATAAACTCCTTGCTTTAACACATCCACCCCTTCAGCATAATTTGTTTTTCTGATAAGTGAAGAACCATAAAACAAATAGGGCATAGCCTGTTCAGGGAAAAGTTCCATAGCTTTCTTACTATGCACCAAAAGCATAGAATCGTCTGCTAAGTTCACATCGAGATAGAGCAATTGTTCCCAAACAATATATTTAGAACTGTCTAAAGTAACTACTTTCGCAAACACTTCCCTAGCCCTGGCGTCTTTTTTATCTCTTAATAGAAAATCACCAAGCATTGAATAAGCCTTAGGGTCGTTAGGATGTACTTTAATAAGGGTATCCATTAATTCATAAGCCTCGTCTCTGAGCTGAGGCTGGGTCTCGCTTGCAGTATAATATGATAACAATACTTTAATTTTAGTATCAATATCTAATTGCGAACTCGAAAAGCAGAAGCGTATTTCTTCTAGAAACTTAGTATTATCCCCCTTTTTCCTATAATAATCAGATAGCGATAAGTGAATGTAAGGGCTTAAGGAATCTATGGCCAGTGCTTTTTTGTAAAACACCATAGCCTTATCTGGCATTTCGTTGATGGCATACATATCGGCTATCATCAATGCATACTTAACTTCATTGGGAAATTGCAGGCATAGCTTATTAATTTCATCGGCAGCTTTATCTACTTTATTCAACTGAAGATAGAGTTTTTGTTTTTGCACAATAATCTTTTCATCTATACCGGATAATTTTTCGATTTTATCATACACCTTTATGGCTTCCTGATATTTCGATTCGTAGAGGAGTGCATAAGCCCACTCATAAAAGTACTCTAATTTATAAGGGTTTTTCTCGGATAATTGCTGATAAAGTTTTGTTGATTCACCGAAATTGCTTGTTTTATTATCAATCATGGCCAGTAAATATACATACCAATCTTCTGAAGGGTTTAGGTCAACTGCCTTTTTCCCGTATACAAGTGCTTCGGTATAATTCTTTTGCGAGTAGTACAGGTTTGCTAGTTCATAATGAGCAACTGCACATTTTGGATCACCTTGGATGATACTTTTATACAAATCTATTGCTTCCGAAGTATTCCCTATGATTTTTGCACGACTCGCATCAATTAGTAGGGAAGAAGTTTTATATTTAAATAAATCGGCTCCACTTTCCAAAGAACTTTTTTGAGTCTTGTGCGATGGGGTTGTTTTGCACGACCATAATCCACCCAATAAAACAATACAAATTAATAGCTTAATAGGTTTTCTCATCTGATAGTTGAATAATCTCCAATACTTAAATCATTACTAACGCCTGAGTACTCAATATTATTGCCCAACATCGAATTTTTAATTTCTGATTGCCACAGTTTACAGTTCTTCCCAACCATGGTGTTTTCTATCATTACATCTTCGAGAGTGCTATTGTCGTCGACAGAAACGTAAGGTCCTATGGTTGAATTCTTCAAACTCACATTACTGCCAATATAACAGGGTTCAATGATTTTGGAATTAACCAAAGTCAGGTTTATGGGGGTTTGTTGCATTTCCCCCTGATGTTCGAGGACACGCTGATGGGTGTATACTGTTGCGTCTTTATTTCCACAATCGAGCCATTCGTCTACACTATCGGTATGAAAAACAGTGCCCTTTTGCATCATATTTTGCAAGGCATCGGTGAGTTGATATTCGCCATTTACCACCACTTCGTTATCGATAAGGTATTGTAATTCTTCTTTCAAATATTCGCCTGAGCGAAAATAATAAATACCAATAATGGCCAAATCGCTTACAAAGGTTTTGGACTTTTCGATGAAGTCTGTAATGCATCCCTTTTCGTTCGTAATTACCACGCCAAAAAGTTCGGGGTTCTTTACTTTTTGCACCCAAATCACACTATCGAGTGACTGATTAAGTTGAAAACTTGCTTTAAAAAGGGTATCGGCAAAAGCCACTGTGATATTACCCTTCAGCGAAGGGGCAGCACATAATATGGCATGAGCTGTGCCCAATGCTTCTTCTTGATAGTAGATACACCCTTTAGCCCCAACATTTTCGGCAATGCTTAAGAGTTGTGCTTCAACTTCTTTACCAAAATTGCCAATAATAAATGCAATTTCATCGACAGGTTCGGTGCTTACTTTGATGATATCTTCTACCAATCGTTGCACTATGGGTTTACCGGCTATTCTGATAAGGGGTTTGGGAATGCTAAGGGTATGAGGGCGCATTCGTTTGCCCATACCTGCCATGGGGATAATTATTTTCATGTGTTTTGTTTGTTAATGTTTTCCTGTATGTCCAAATCCGCCTGCCCCTCTGTCGCTGGGTTTGAGTTCTTCCACAGCTTCCCAATCCACTCTTTCGTGCGAACTGACAATCATTTGGGCAATTCGTTCGCCATCTTCCACAACGAAATCCTCGCTAGAGAGATTGATGATGATAACTTTTATTTCGCCACGATAATCAGCATCTATTGTGCCTGGGGTATTTAGGACAGTAATGCCCTTTTTAATGGCTAAACCACTGCGTGGACGCACTTGTGCTTCATATCCTTCAGGAAGTTCGATAAACAAACCCGTAGGAATTAATGTTCTTTCTAGGGGTTTTAGCAAAACTGAATTTTCGAGGTTTGCACGAAGATCCATGCCTGCCGAAGCCACGGTTTCGTAGGCTGGCAGAGGATGATGTGATGTATTGATGATGTTTACCTTCATGTTGTTTATAAATGAAATGCAAAAGTACGAATATCCTTTTAATTGTACACTTTCAATTTTTATTGCCGTATTTACTTCATTCAAAGGGAATAAAGAAATCATAAACTTATGGCTTTATCAAAACTGCAATTTCTTCTTTCTGAAATGCATTGTATATAGGATGAATAATAATTTCGAATTATTCTTTGTTAAGGGGTTAAAGATTTATCAGGTATTCAAAAAGTACACTACATTATGGGTTTGTGATTAAAATGACCATTTAAGTCCAAAGCCATAGGAATTAAGGGTGAAATTTAATTGTAAAGGATTTCCACTTGCCGACTTTTTGGCAATATTGAAGTTTCTGATGGCTTTTTTAAGATGGTGTTTTGATGATATGGAAAAAGGAATAGAAACTAGTCCAAATACGGTTCCAGTTATGGTGGCAATTAAACCAATTAATGCAACATCAGCATCGGCATTTTTGTGAAAACTATCTGCCTTTTTCTGTTCCAACATAACGTAAGTAAGAAATATTTCTCCCATGGTAACTCCCACTACAGCAATATTACCTCCTTCAGAAGCCAGTTTGGAATGGCTTTTGTAATAATTAAATTCGTAGGATGAAGATGCGTTATTTTTTAAAATACGATCTAAATCCGACTTGTTTATTTCTTGGTCGTTAAGCAAGTATTTTTTTCTGTTGATTTTTATTATCAAGGAATCCTGAGAGAAAGCAGAGGTAACAAACAGGATTAAAGTATAGAAAAAAAGAAAGGCCCTTTTCATAATGCTAATTCTTAAAGCCTCAAAATTACATTATTTATCCTTAGCCTAGAAAATCTCTGTGGAAATTTAAGCTGAATACCTTATTTGGATATTAAAGGGGGTTGAAATGTCTTTTATGCTGTTAATAGGATTAGTCTGTTTTCGAATCATTAGATTTAGGAAGTTTTGCTCTGTGGGTGTTTATAGCTATGAAGCAACAATAAAAGATTCAATAAGTTTTAAACTACTGCCTTATAGTGAATACGAATGTTTCGATAAACAATAGAATATGCTCACAATAGAGACCCAATTAAACGAATGAGGTTAGATTGTGTCTTTTTGAATAAAAATCAATTTTAAACTCATTAAGAATAATTATCAATTAAATGAGTTAATAAAAATGATGCTTGAATAATCAGACCTATGGCCATTAAATTTTATTTGGGGAGGGGAGGGAAATACTTTTTCTTAAACCAAAAAGCCACATTCACTAGGGCAATCATCACGGGCACTTCCACTAGTGGCCCAATAACAGCAGTGAAGGCTTCGCCTGAATTCATGCCAAATATTGCGATAGCCACGGCAATTGCTAGTTCAAAATTGTTGCTAGCAGCCGTAAACGAAAGGGTTACCGATTGGGCATAAGTTGCTCCAACTCTCTTGCTCATAAAGAATGAACCTACAAACATCAGCACGAAATAGATAAGCAAAGGAATTGCAATGAGCACCACATCGAGGGGTATCTTTATAATGTATTCGCCTTTAAGTGAGAACATCACCACAATGGTAAACAAGAGAGCAATTAGGGTTAGCGGACTGATTTTAGGGATAAATTTTGTATGATACCATTGCTTACTTTTGATACGGATGAGAATAAAACGAGTAAGAAATCCTGCAATAAACGGAATGCCAAGATAAATAAAAACACTTTCGGCAATTTGTGCAATGGTGATTCTTTCCACTGCATCGCTCGTAGGGATTCCAAACCAAGCGGGCAAGATGGCAATAAAAACATAGGCATAGAGCGAAAAAAACAATACCTGAAAAATAGAATTGAAAGCCACCAAGCCAGCAGCATATTGAGTATCACCTTTGGCGAGGTCGTTCCAAACGATTACCATGGCAATGCAACGGGCGAGGCCAATCATGATAATGCCATACATATAAGGGAGGTTGGCATTGTTTTCGCCCGGAAATAGTTTAAAGAAGAGGATGGCAAGGGCAAACATCAGCACTGGGCCTATCACCCAATTCTGTATTAATGACAAGGTCAATATTTTTACGTTTTTGAACACATCTCCTAATTCTTCATATTTCACTTTTGCTAATGGAGGATACATCATCAGTATCAATCCGATAGCAATAGGTATGTTGGTAGTGCTTTCGGGAGATGACTTTAAGGAATCCCAAAATTGTGCAATTGCTGGGAAAAAATAGCCTGAAAGAACACCCACTGCCATGGCAGTGAATATCCATATAGTTAAGTATCTATCGAGAAAGTTTAATCTTTTATTTGTTGGCATGAGGTTAATTAATGAATGATAAAATTATTAAATGATTTAATGGGAAATGGAGACTGGGTGTTTTTTGATGGTTTTACGCTTTTATTTTACTATGATAAAAAGCTTAATTTTACAGTTATACAATTCTATCATTGCATAATTAACAGCAGCTACCATTCGGGCCAGAACAATCGCAGCTTGGTTCAGTGCCTCTGATGAGTCCATTGATAATTCCAGCCGCACATCCAACTCCCGACTTCACATAGATGGCTTCATCGGGGCAGTTTTTGGCACAGGCTCCGCATTCCATACAGGCGTCTTTATTCTGAATAAATGCTTTCTTGTTTCTTAAAACAAACACCTCGTGTGGACAAACCAAAATACACATAGTGCAACCATTGCACTTCTGCTCGTCGAGTGTGAGTGTTACTACATTTGTTAAATAGCTAAGTTCTTTCATGTTTATGATATAAATCGTGCAATTATCCATGCGATACAGCCTATTGCTGTTCCAATTATTTGAACTGGCAGAGAAAGTTTCATCTCCTTCTGCACTCCTGATAGTGAGGTGAAGGTAGAAGAACCTGTGAAATTCATGGCCATAAATGAAGAAAGGCCACCCATCATCAGATACCACGAAATGATTTCTAAGATGTTATTCCCCAGTAGTTGTAAATAGAGTAATAAAGATGTGAAAATCCAACCTATGAGCAGGCCCTTAAGCGAAAACCTTTTAAAAGGCAGATAAGGAAGAAGTATAGGCGTTAAAATACATCCTGAAATGTAGGCAATTAAAAGGTTTAAAACGGCACGGGCTCCATTGTTGAATGCAAAATCAATGGAATAGCCATGAGGATTTAAGCCTGACAAAATAAAAAATATAGCAGGAACCAAAATAAGATAATGCTTGCCATAAGTTATTTCGACAGGAATAAGTTTTAATCGATCAGGCAAAGTAAACTTTATTTTCCTCATTTCGGGTGTTGCCTTATGCTGTAAATCAACAAAATCTTTAATGTCTTCAGCACGAACAGGACCATAAATAATTCTAAATCCTGTCTGATTTCTTACTTCATGAGCTGACACACCTACGGCACCCAATTGAGGAACAATTATCTTATGATGAGTAAGCAGCTTCTCGAGTTGGTGGGTTTTAATTCTGTGGATAAGTTCTGCTGTACCAAAGGTGCCTTTTCCTGCGGCACACCAAACATTAATGCCTTTGGTATCGAGAATAAGCAGCCAAACATTCATGCTTTGCAAAGCCCTACGGACATGATCGAAGCTAAGTTTGAAATTACCTGTAACAAAAACTTCGGAATTTTCATCGGGTGAACCTATAGCATATATTCCTGGTTCTACGGTATATCTCATCCTTCCAATTGACCAACGCACCTTGAGGGTTGCCACAATATCTTCTCTGCTCCAAACGGTTGAAACCTGATCTATCTTGCCAATTGCAGAATCTAAATGACCAATAATGTAAGGCGGTTTCATGAATAAAATTAGAAGGTGAAAAGGAAATAGAAGCCTATGATAAGAAGGGTTATCCCTCCGGCATATTTAATTACATTCCCAAACTTATTCATGAGGGTGGAGACTTTACCAATTCCTAGGCCAAGGCCTATCATGGCGGCGGCCAATGGTAGACCGAACCCCAATGCAAAGGTTATCAGCATTAGCATTCCCCAAAGCATGCTGCCTTTTATAAAGGAGGCCGCCAGAACAATAGGAAAGATAGGATTGCAGCACATGCTCAGTGCCGAAGACAAGCCCCCCACCAATAAACCAAAGATAATGGCCGAAATTATTCCACCTTTATTTTCTTTGCGGCTAAGAGAAATGCCTGGGATTTTAAAAGGGAACAATCCGATGGTGTATAATCCGAAAATGATGGAAATCAAACCTGCTGCAACTTTCCAATATCGTCCTAGGGAGGCATTTATGAGATGTCCGGCATACCCAATGATGCCCCCGATAATAGCTAAGGATACCACAGTGCCAATTAGGAAGAAGAGGCTGCTAAATATGACTTGTCGCGATTTTGATGTGGCTCCCACCGTTCCTGTATAGCCTGCAACAAGGCCAATTACGGCAAAGTTGCAGCTACACGATAGCACGCTGATAACCCCCATCAAAAAAACGGCTATTAAAACGGTCAGCCCCGAGTGACCCGAGTTTAATGCTTCATTAATCCAGGCTTCCATTATTTTTTGCTTTTATCACCGCAAGAAGCGTTGGGGTCGGCACAACAAGGTTTTGTAGTGCTGTCGGTGCCGCCGGCACTATCTGTTTTAACTTGGGAGGTGCAGGCATCGGTTTTGCAACTTCCGCAACTAAATTTCATGACGATGATTGCCAAGGCGGCAACAATCACTACAATGAAAAGTATTTTTGTCCAAGGGGTGCTCTTTTTTGGTGTACAGCAATTGCCATCGCTACAACCGCAGTCGTCTTTTGTTTTGTTTTCTGGTTCCATGTTTATTGATTTATTGTTGTTTGAAAATTAGTAAAATAGTTAATTATTTCATCTCTTACCTTGCGGTAGACTTTTAATGTTTCTTCTTCGGTTCCGCTGGCATTGGCAGGGTCTTCAAATCCTTGGTGGATGCGATGCTTTACCTCTCCGGTGAATATAGGGCATATTTCTTTTGCTCCGTCGCATACGGTTATGACGAAATCGAAAGCTTGCTCAATAAACAAATCTACTGATTTGGGTTGTTGTTCACTGATATCGATATCTACTTCTGCCATTACTTTTACGGCATAAGGATTTACCTTATGTTCGGCACGGGTGCCGGCCGAATGTACTTCAAGTTTCGAATCGAGATGTTTTAATATTCCTTCGGCCATTTGGCTACGGCATGTATTGCCTGTGCAAAGGATAAGAATGCGTTTTTTTGTCATGTAATCGTTTGGTTTTTTTTATTTAAGTTTAGTTTCTTTCATTAAATTCATTGGTTTTAGCATGCAGGGGCATTGTCCACTGAGTTCAGCAACAGGATTTCTGTTTACCGGAAAGCCGTCTCTGTCCCAATCCATTATTCCTCCGGCTAGATTAGCCACGGCAGGGAAGCCCATTTGCATGAGTTTTTCAACTGCCACCTTGCTTTGCAAGCCGGTGGCATCGGCAACGATAATGGCTTTAGCTTTAGGCAATAAAGCAATATTTTCGTCCAGAGTGCTTAGTGGGCAAACAATATAATTTTCTACCGCAAAGGTGCGCATATGGGTGAGAAAATCTTCTCTTACATCCAACAAAAATGCTCCTTCCTGCAGTGCTTCTGACGCTTCTCGGGCCGAAAGATGTTGGATTCCGTGACTTAATATTCCTTTATTTGAGAGTATATTTTGCATTGTTTTGTTTTATAAAATAAGATTAAATAAAAATCCCACTATCATAATTCCTATTCCCACTACGGCCACGAAGGTAAAGATGAGTGGCAGTTTGAGTACTTTTCGCAGTATCACCATTTCGGGGAGTGATAATCCAATTACCGACATCATAAATGCCAAGGCGGTGCCTAAGGAAGCCCCTTTTTCGATCAGAACCGAAACTATGGGAACTATTCCGGCGGCATTTGAATAGAGTGGAATGCCTATTAATATTGAAAGAGGCACCGAATACCATGCTGATTTCCCCATCAGGGCTGCCATAAATTCTTCGGGAACATAGCCATGTGCCCCTGCGCCTACGGCTATGCCTAGGGCGACATACAGCCAAACTTTCCCAACAATTTCTTTAATGGCATCGTAGCCCAATTTTATTCTTTCAGAAAAATCAGGCTTTTCTTCATCTATTCCTTGCCCTACTTTGGTTTCGTAGACCCATGGTTCGACCCATTTTTCGAGTTTCAATAGGCCTATTATCCATCCTGCTGTGATGGCGATGAACAAGCCGGTTACTATATAAATCAGGGCTACTTTCAAACCAAACATGCCATATAAAAGCACGATAGCCACTTCATTTATCATTGGTGCGGCAATTAGGAACGAAAAGGTGACCCCTAGGGGAACGCCTGTTTCGACAAAGCCCAGAAACAATGGAATTGCTGAACAGGAACAAAAAGGGGTAACTATTCCTAATGTGGCTGCCATGACGTTTCCGGTGAAAGTTTTTTTGCCTTCGAGGGCTTTGCGGGTGCGTTCGGGGGTGAAATAGGTGCGTATTATTCCCACAAAAAAAATAATTAAAGTAAGCAGCAGCATTACTTTAGGAAATTCGAAGATAAAAAACCACAATGTTTCGGCCAAATGTTCTCCTTTGCTCATGCCTAAGGCTGAAAACACAAACCAATCGGTGAAAGGCTGTAGAAAATGATATAGCAGAAACCATATAGGCAGCGCGGCTATAGCAATTTAAAGATTTGGAGATTTGAAAATTGGGGAATTCTTTTTCATTTTATGGGCTGAAGGGAATTACTCTCCTTTTTGTTTAGTTGTGGCAATTATTTTGTTTAAAATTCGCATTATCAAATTCAATTTTTCTTGTAATAGACTCGTATCGGGATAATTTTTAGAATATTGACTTAGTAATAAACAATAAGCTATTTCATCGGCTTGTTTTGCTGCATCTTTCATTTTATGTATAAAATCGGCTTGGCTTTCAGCATTTTGGGCTTCCCTAACATTAGCGCCTATCGAAGTGCCTGAGCGCAATATGTGTCTCGATATTATGTGTTTTTTCTTCTCATCCAGAATTTCAGAGAATTCAATAATAAGTAAAGCAATTTCAAAACTAAGCTCTACAATAATATTTTCTTTATCATCTCTCATATTCCCATCATATTTTCAATTTATCGCATCTTCAAATTTTCAAATTTTAAGATATATCTTCATATAATAAATTCCCACTAGCATAAAAAGTACTGCAACTATGCGTCGGAACCATTTTTCGAAGACTTTTATTTTATTGTAGAGCCCTCCCACGCTCGATACGCTGTAGGCCAGCAGCCATGCGATGATGATGACGGGTAGGCCGGTGGCTATGGCGAATACTATAGGCAAATAGAGGCCTGAGGCACTCGATACCGTGATTGGGATAAGCATTCCGAAATATAGCACTCCGCTATAAGGGCAAAAGGCAAGCGCAAAAAGCATTCCCAGAAGCAAGGATGTCCACCATGCTCCGTTGCGTGAGTTGTTTTCGATTTTTTCGGACAGGCGGGTGAAGGCCGGGAATTTGATTTTTATAAAATCTAACATCAGAAATCCTATGATGAGCATCAGGGGGCCAATAAATTTTTCGCCATTTTGCAAAAAAAGCTTCTTTATGGGCATCATATCCACCCCAAAATACAATATCAGTCCGATGCCTGTATAGCTAATGCTGCGGCCTAAGGTGTAGACGATGCCGTTGATAAAGATGCGGCGTTTGTGGGCAATGTCCTTGCTAATGAAGCCGATGGCGGTGATGTTTGTTGCCAGGGGGCAGGGGCTTATGGCCGTCATCAGGCCCAAAATTAGAGCCGTAAGGAAGGGTGCCTGAGTGCTATCGAGGAGTTCCTGAAGAAATTCCATGGCGTTTATTTTAGCAGTGCTGTAATTTTATCTTTCATGCCGGCTATAAATTTATCGGGCGTATTGCGTGAGTAGGAAAAAGCAAAATTGGTCATATCTTCTTTTGCTTTTTTGCCCACTGTGCTTTGCAGTATCAGAGTTGAACCATAGGCTCCGTATTTGTCGGCCAAGGCCTTGTTTTTCGAATCGTCGCAATCCAGAATAAATAGCTTGATGGTGCCTGCATCTACTTCTTTTTTGAAATATTTATTGAGGGCTTTTTTGGTGTTATCCTCAATAGAAATGCAAGTAGCACAGCGATTTGTGGCATGAAAATAATATATTTCCAATTTGGCTTTGGCGATGGTTTTTGTTTGACTGTAGGCCGTAAAACCAATAAATGCGGCAAGAAGAATAAGCAATGATTTTTTCATAAGAATTGTGTTTTTAAAGATTTAGCTATGTTTTTCAATAAGTTCTTTCATTTCTTTTATCGAAGGAATTTTTCCGGTCAACACCACTTTCGAATTTATGACCAGGCCGGGGGTGCGCATGATGCCATAGGCCATAATTTTGCTAATGTCTTCTACTTTTTCGACATTTGCTTCTAATTTCATTTCTTCGAGGGCGATGTGTACTGTTTTTTCGAGGGTTTTGCAATTTGCACAACCGGTTCCGAGCACTTTAATTTCCATGGTTTTATATTTTATTATTCATTAATCGCAACATTGAACTTTGGGCGAAATTTTGGCAAAGAAGGAATCCATAATTACTTTAGCCTGATGCCAATTTTCGGGATGTATACAATATTTCACTTTTGGGGGTTCGAAGGTGCCTTGTATGAGTTCGGCATTTTTAAGTTCCGACAAATGTTGCGAAACTGTCGAATTGGCTATGGGAAGTTCGGCACAGATATCGCCAAAAAAACAACCATCAATCGAAGCCAAATAATTCAAAATGGCTATGCGGGCCGGATGTCCCAATGCCTTTGCATATTTTGCTATCATCACTTCTTCTGCACTATATTCCTCTTTTTTTTGTACGGCCATTGTTTTTCATTTAGTCATTCGCAAAATTACGAATGATTTTTATATTTGCAAGAAATCAGCAAAAAAAATTCTGAAACAAAAATTCCTTTTCATCATTAATTCAGCTTTTTATTTTCATCAGCCTAGTGTTGACTTGTTTTGTGGGAGGGTTTATGTAAGATAAACATAGTGAATTTTGAGTCATGCATTGAGGACTTTAAAAGCAGAACTAATGGCTGTGAAATTTGATGATGATGGATTAAAACGAGGAGGTGTGGGATTAAAGTAATGAGATGCGGGAAAATAATTCAGAGGTGCGGGATTAAAGTAATGAGGTGAGGGAAAATAATTTTGATGTGCGGGATTAAAGTAATGAGATGCGGGAAAATAATTCAGGGGTGCGGGATTAAAGTAATGAGATGCAGGAAAATAATTCAGAGGTGCGGGATTAAAGTAATGAGATGCGGGAAAATAATTCAGGGGTGCTGGATTAAAGTAATGAGGTGAGGGAAAATAATTCAGAGGTGCGGGATTAAAGTAAAGAGATGAAAATTTAAATTTTTCAGGTGCGAGATTTTTTCTCAGGGGTGTGGCGTTCGTTCCCAGGGGTGCGAGATTCGTTCCCGGGGGTGCGAGAAAAAATAATTCAGATGAAAATTTTAATCTCGGGGGTGCGAATTTTAATTTTTCAGGTGCGAGCTTTTTTCTCGCAGGTGCGAGCTTTTTTCTCGCAGGTGAAAGAAAAAATAATTCAGGTGAAAGTTTTAATTTCGGGGGTGTGGCGTTCGTTCCCAGGGGTGCGAGATTCGTTCCCAGGGGTGTGGCGTTCGTTCCCAGGGGTGCGAGACTGAACCAATGAGATGCGGATTATTTTGTATGAGCTTGATATTTAAGCCTATAAGTTTTAGCGGTAAAATTCACAACTTTTTTTTAGCCTTAGGCAGTTGATTTCGCCTTATCGTGACCTCCATGCATCGTATTTTCATTTGATGGCATCAAATTCCGAAATAGGGGTTCAACTCGAGGGGCAAAATTCTTCAAACAAGCCTTAGGCGCATTTTCCGAAAGCCTTAGGGATTTATTTTCTCCTCTATCGACTTAAAACCCTTGCCAATAATTTCATTAGCATCTATCACACTCATGAAAGCTTCGGGGTCGATGCGACTTATAAATTCTTGGAGCAGCGAAAGTTCACGGCGATTTACTACCGTAAAGATGATTTCCTTTTCGCTGCCGTTATACATGCCTTTGCCGGCAATATAAGTGCCTCCACGATTCAGTTCATGCAAGATATATGCCCTGATTTCGATGTGTTTATCGGATATAATAAATAAAGTTTTGTCGTAGCTGATGCCTTCAAGCACCACATCCACCGTTTTGCCCAATATAAAAATTACTATCCACGAATAGAGGGGGATTTTCCAGTCGCCAAAGGCTAAAAGCGCTGTAATTACGATAATAGAATCGACTATCATCACCAATTGCCCAATGGGCATCTTTGTATATTTTGCCAAAATCATCGAAATTACGTCCGATCCGCCGCTTGTAGCCTTGGCCTTGAAAACCAGCCCCACACCCAGCCCTAAAATTAGCCCTCCAAACACGCACGAAAGCAACACATCGTCTTGAACCAAGGGGCGCTCGCCCCAAAAATGCGTCAAAGTATCTACAAAAATGGACGTTAGCACAAAAGTTACTATGGTTTTGGTTCCAAACCTTGGGCCGAGAATTTTCACGGCAACGAAAGTCAGCGGAATATTAAAGGCCAGGGCTGTCATCCCTATGGGAAGGCCATCGGGCGCAAACGAAAAAATTCCTTTCGAGATGTAATGCAACACTATCGAAATGCCATAAATGCCCCCCGGGACGATTTTGTGCGGACTCAAAAACAACACATAAGCCGCGGCCACCGAAAAGGTTCCCAGGACAATATATATATAGGAGGTAATCCACTTTTTGCTGAAAGGTTTTTCGGTGTTTGTTTTAGCCGTCATATGATTTGGTTTTTTGTAGACAAAGATAATATTAGTTTTTAGATAAATCGGCAACCCTCACGGGCAAAATTTTGGCCCTGCCAAGCAAATTTCTCAGCTATCGAAAAGCTCGCTTTCCGAAAGTAGATGCAATTATAAAACAAACGAAACCGAAACTTAGCCTTATTATTTGTTATTTTGCAAAACCAACCTATGAAGCTTCTAAAATTCTCCCTCAATCAAGTCGAAAAGCACACCTTTAAACTCCACCTAATCTATTCATTGATGGAGGGTTTCATATTGGGAGTGCTGGCACTAAATGAGTTTGTCTTCATCAAGAGCCTCAAAGGCACAAGCTATATGCTGAGCTTTCTGTTTCAGTTTAGTGTGTTGGTTTTTGTGTTTTTGTTGTTTTTCAACGAGTTTCTGCGAAGGGTGCGCAACACGCGTAAACTGCTGCGCATCACAGCCCTCATCACCCGCCTGCCCCTCTTGCTGCTGGCGTTTTTTCCACGAAGCGCGCATGCCATGGAAGGCACCTCAATCTACCATTATATTTTTCTGCTCATCTTTCTGATATATTTTCTGTCGCAGCCTATTATCTATCCCGTCATCAACATTTTCCTGAAGAACAACTATCGACACGAGCACTTCTCTAAGCTCTACAGCGTGTCGACCACGGCAAATAAAATTGTAATGCTCTTGGTTACATTTCTCTACGGATGGCTGCTCGATATGGATAATTATGCCTTCGTATATGTGTTTCCCTTTACGGGGATGCTCGGAATTATTTCTATCTTTTTCCTATCGGGAATTCAGATAAAACAAGAAATCACCCTGGCTCCGAAAGAAAAGTTTTGGGTGTCGATTCGCACTTCAATGAAGCGGATGCAAGGCGTGCTCAAGAACGATAAACCCTTTCGGCAGTTCGAATTAGGATTTGGGTACTACGGTTTTGCCTTCATGAGCACGGTAAGCGTCATGTACATCTTTTTCGATAAGGGCCTGGCCCTGAACTATTCGAGCGTGGCCTTCTATCGCAATGCCTATAACATTATTGCTATTCTTCTGCTGCCCATGTTTGGCCGCCTCATGGCACGCATCGACCCACGACGCTTTGCCGTACTCACCTTCGCCTCAATTTTATTATATCTGATATTCTTAGCCCTCACAGCCGTGTTTCCTTATTATTTCGAAATCGGAAACCTGAGGATTTACTATATGCTTATCTTATTCATACTCAGTCACAGCATCTTTGCGGCCACCATGGCACTGCTCTGGAACATTGGCTCGGCCTATTTCTGCAAAAATAAAGATGTGGGCGACTATCAGTCGGTTCATTTGTTCCTAACGGGAGTTAGGGGGATATTTGCCCCTATCTTAGGCATAATTTTCTATGAATGGCTGGGATTTATACCAACATTTCTCATCGGAGCCCTGGCCATTTTGGCAGGGATAGTAGTGATGCAACGCTCATATAAAAAAGATAGGGTGCTTCAAACATAAAGAGTGAATTAGGATGTTTGGGGCGAATGAAAACCTTGATGAATTCGCCTCCTCAAGCAAAGAAAAATCAAAGGGCATAAAAAGAATTTCACTGCAATTTCCATAAAACAAATGGCTTTATTACCTTTGCAGTGGCGAAAACAAAATCAGCATTTGCCCAACAAACAAAAACACTACCCACATAAAACACCTATCAAATGAATAAAAAAGCCACCACCGAATACAAAGTATTAAATGTAATATCAGAAAGATGGAGTCCACGCTCATTTCGTGAAGATGAAATTCCTGTCGAGAAAATACGCAGCCTTTTCGAAGCATCACGTTGGTCATCCTCTGCTTTTAATGATCAACCCTGGCGCTATATTGTTGGCATCAAAGGAAGTTCAAGTTGGAACAATATCCTCGATTGTTTAGTCGAAGGCAATCGCGATTGGGCCCAACGCTCACCCCTACTACTGCTAGTATGTGCCGAAACACTTTCCCCTCAAACCGGCAAACACAATGCCTATGCTGCCTTCGACACAGGTCAAAGCCTGGCTTTCATAAGTCTACAAGCCACCGAACTAGGATTATATACCCATCCCATGGCAGGTTTTCATAAAGACAAAGCCATAAACGCCTTTCAATTACCCTCATCCGTCGAACCTTTAGTCATATTGGCGGTAGGCTATAAAAACACCCCCGACATCCTTCCCGAAAACCTGAAAAATATCGAAGAATCTGAACGAAAAAGAAAGCCTTTCAGCGAATTTGTTTTCACAGATAAATTTAACAAGGCCTCAGAAATATTTTAAATACCTATGGAAAAGACAAGAATATACAATCCCACCACTTTGCATTTTGGGAGAAATGCAGTAGACGAATTATCAGCTGATGTAAAAAATTCAGGTAAAAAAGCCTTTCTGCTTTATGGGAAATCCTCCATCAAACACCATGGTTTGTATGATAAAATAATTCGCTTGCTCCATTCAGCAGGCGTTGAAGTTGTTGAATATGGAGGAATAAAATCGAATCCAATAATTGAGGATGTAAACGCCGCCGCCCAGCTTGGCCGACAAGAAAAAGTCGATGTCATTGTTGCTGTAGGTGGAGGCAGTGTTATCGATTCGGCAAAATATATATCAGTAGCCATTTGCGGTGATTGTGATGCCTGGGATTATCCCACCCGAAAAACAATAGTAAAAGGAGCAATCCCTGTCTTCGCTGTCTTAACCCTTGCCGCCACAGGCACAGAAATGAATCCATTTGCAGTAATACAAAATGTAACAGCAGGGCAAAAAGTAGGATGGGGGCATCCCATGATGTATCCTAAACATTCTTATCTGGATCCTGAAAATACTTTTAGCGTACCCCAAAACTACACTGCCTATGGTGTTGTTGATTTAATTGCACATAGCCTGGAGGCATGGTTTGGCTTCGGAAATGCTTCTTTATCTGATAAGTTTGTTATTTCAATTATTCAGGAGGCAATGGAAGCAGGCCCTTTGCTTTTAGAAGATTTACATAGCTATGAATTGCGCGAAAGAATAATGTATGCAGCTACTATGGCCTTAAACGGGCTAACCATGTATGGGCGATCATCTGGGGATTGGGGAGTGCATGGTATAGGTCATGTACTATCATTATTATATGATGTTCCTCATGGTGCTTCCCTTTCAATTGCTTATCCTGCATGGCTTAGTTTACAAAAAACACGCATTCCCGATAGAATAGAGGAATTAGGTTGTAAATTATTCCAAACAGACAATCCTGATGATACGATATATAAGATTAAGAGCTTTTTCAAATCGCTTGGCAGCCCGATAAATTTATCAGAAGTGGGCATAGATATAGCTCAAAAAGACAATATAATTAAGATGATGATAAAAGAAGCAAATGGTTCAAATCATCGTTTATCAGCAAAAGACATGGAAGAAATTACTGATTTAATGTTCCTTGGATAAAGAAATTGGGCTTGGCTTATTTTTTGTTATGCCCAATTAGTTTCTGAAACAAAATCATTATTTGTTTGAAAAAGAAAGCCTTAAATAGTTAGGCTAATAGATTGTTGATAATTATTTATGGGGAAATACTTGCTGTGAATTCAAAAACAATTATTTTTGCCCTTAACTTAACACAAACTTAATATAGAAGAATCCTCATATTCGTTTGTTAAAAATACTTTTGCAGCCTATTTAGTAATTTAAAATAATAATATTATGGGATTGAATAGAATATTTCAGATACTTGTACCAAAAGACAAAAAGTTTATCCCCTTGTTCGTTCAAGGTGCTGAAAACGTATTAGATGCTTCAAAACTTTTAAAGGAAGCTTTTACCGAAACAGATATTGACAAAAGAAACGAAAAGGTTAGAAGAATTAAGGATCTCGAACATAAAGGAGATGAAATTACACACAACATCTTTAATGAATTAAACCGTAATTTTATTACACCTTTTGATCGCGAAGATATTCAAAGTTTAACCTCATCCTTAGATGATGTACTTGATTTAATTGATGGTGCAGCCCGAAGAATTGTATTGTATAAATTGAATTCCTACGAAAAAGAATTTGTTTCGTTTGCAGATCTTATTATTCAATGTGCCGAGCAAATTAAAATTGCCATCATTGAGCTTGATAACTTAAAACATCCTGAAAACATTAAGAAGGCTTGTATACTAATCAATTCCTATGAAAATGATGCGGATGATCTATATCATCAATCTATTTCGGGATTATTCGATACTGAAACAGATCCAATATTGCTTATTAAAAAGAGAGATATTTTTAATGTATTAGAAAACGCAACTGATAAAGCAGAAGATGTTTCTGATGTATTAAAATCTATCATTGTGAAAGTAGGATAATATTGAGAACATAATATATGAACTTCACATTACTAATTGTTATAATCGTTCTGGCATTTGCATTTGACTTTGTTAATGGCTTTCACGATGCGGCAAATTCCATTGCAACCGTTGTTGCAACAAAGGTTCTTACTCCTTTTCAAGCTGTAGTTTGGGCGGCCTTTTTCAACTTTTTAGCCTATGCAGTTTTCCAATTGCATATTGTAGATACTATTGCTAAAACCGTTGATACAAGTATGATTAATTTACAGGTAATTCTTGCTGGGCTGCTAGCTGCCATCATTTGGAACCTATTAACCTGGTATTTGGGCATTCCTTCAAGTTCTTCACACACTTTAGTAGGTGGTTTTGCAGGCGCAGCCATAGCTTTTGGCGGATGGGGAATAGTTCATAGCAATATCATTATTAAAATTGCTTCATTTATTTTTCTAGCTCCTATTTTGGGGATGATAGTTTCATATTTTCTATCCGTTTTGCTTTTGCATCTTACTAAGCGGAGCAATCCCACAACACTTAATAAAATATTTAGGCCTTTGCAGCTTGTGTCTTCTGCCCTGTTTAGTTTAGGACATGGGGGAAATGATGCTCAAAAAGTAATGGGTATTATTACAGCTGCATTAATTGTATATTTCAAAGGAGTTGATCCTGCTTCTATTCCCGAATGGGCAAGTATTCAATACACAGCTGCAGGGAAAATTCATAATATTCCTCATTGGATAGTGCTGGGTTGTTATTCTTGTATTGCATTGGGAACAATGATAGGCGGATGGAAAATTGTAAGAACAATGGGGTCGAAGATTACAAAGTTAACTCCTTTTCAAGGGGTTGCAGCAGAAACTTCGGGTGCTCTTTTGCTTTTCGGAACTGAAGCTTTCGGTATTCCTGTAAGCACTACTCATACGATCACAGGTGCTATTATGGGTACCGGAATGGCACGACGTCTTTCGTCTGTTAGATGGGGCGTTGGGAAAAGACTACTTTGGGCTTGGGTATTAACAATTCCGGTTAGTATGCTTATAGCTATGGGGATTTATTATTTGATAGCACTCTTTTAAAGTCCTTTGTACTTCTAAAATTCATCAGGGGATGAAGTGAGAACTTCAACAAACTTCATATTGTTACGGGATTACCATGAATTCTATACTTCATACATGGTTTAGATTAGATAATAATGAAACCTGCCTAGCATAAAACTATGAAATTGTCCAGTTAAGAAAAACAGGAAAGGGCACTACTTCTTGTTAGTTAACGCTTAAACTATAATCGTGCTTATTGCTAAACTCTTCTTTTCATCAAAACCCAACATAGCATTTATTAGCATTACTTTCTGAAAACGGAAGATATCGTCCTCTCTAATCTCCATTTCAATTATAACTTTCTGCTCAATGAGCCTTTCTCTTGCAGTGCCTTTTAATAATGGTGTTGAAGGGGTGACCCATTTAACACCATCAAAGAAACACAGATTTGAAATGGATGTGTCGGTTATAAATCCATTCTTAATTATGATGATTTCATCTTCTGCTATTTTTTCGAGAAGGGTGTTAAGATGAAAACGATTGCTATATTTAAATGAATAGTTTATACTATCTTCATGAACCAACTTTAAGTTTTGGATAGTCTTTGGTTTATATGCAGCATAAGATATTTTGAATGATTCACTATTATATTCGAACTTGCATTTATAGATTCCATTAAGTTCATTTTGTGGTTTAATGATATTACTTAATTTATCAAAGGAAACATCTTTATTAAAATAGATGCGTGAAGAATACTCTAACCTTCTTTGATGGTATTCTAAGTGCTGCGGGATACCTTCGGCAAATTTTATGGTTTCAAATAAGGGGAACATATATTTTGTCTATCATTTCGTTATATTCCATGAGGCAATTACTATTTACCGTGATACCTCCTCCACTTTTATAGGTCCAAATATCTTTGGTGAAATCAATATATCGAATCATTACAGCGCTATCGAGGTTTTCTCCATCATAATATCCCATAACTCCTGTATAGTAATCTCTTTTATGAGTTTCATTCTCATTAATTATTTCAAGCGTTTTCTGTTTTGGTGCACCACTAACTGATCCAGCAGGGAGGATAGAAAAAATTATATCCCCAAGATGTTCATTGTAATCGGAAGCTAAAGTTCCTGCTATTTCTGAACTCAACTGAATGAGGGTTTTATCGTGTGTTTTAATATAATCAGTATAGCCGAAGCGTTTAACTTCTACGTTTTTTGACACCATACTAATATCGTTTCGGATTAAATCTACAATTGTGCAATGTTCGGCAAATTCTTTTGCATCGGATTTCAATATGCTTTCAGCATCTTTAATTGCTGCATCAATGGTGCCTTTCATTGGGTTTGATGAAATGATGCCATTGTTAATCTTCACAAATATTTCAGGGGAAAACACTACAAATTGATCTTTCCAAAGTAATTTATACTTAGCATGGCTTATGTGGAAGAGTTCTTCTTGAGTGAAATTGGTTTGAATGGGTGTTTCAAACGTCAGATTTAATAAGTAGGAATTGCCATAGAGTAATTGTTGCCTGATTTTCTGATATACTTCAACATATTCATGATAGGGGATAGGAAATTTATCAAATTTGAGTTCTTTTTTGGGAGTTAATCTGTTCTTAATATTTGAAAATCCATTAAAATCAAAAAGAATTTCCTGGGTTGAGATTTCATTAAGAGTGAACAACTTCGGGCTTTTCATGGCAAAATCAATGACAAAAAGAAATGGAATACGTTGTTTGCCGTATGCATTCATTTGATTTATGATAGTATCTTTACGCATTGTATTTTCAAGTCAAAATTACGGTAGATTTTTATATTATTAGTGTAAACCGAAAAATAAATGAAATTATTTGTTGTTGATAATCATGATTCATTCACCTTTAACCTTGTTCAACTTATTGAGCAATTTGGTGTTAAGGACTATTTAATACGCGATAATCAGCATCTCGACCTTAATGAAATTTCGCTAGCTGATAAAATTTTAATTTCCCCTGGACCAGGTTTACCATCTGAAGCTGGGGATTTAAAGGAGGTGATCTCTCGGTTTTATTTATCGAAAAGTATATTGGGGATTTGTTTAGGGCATCAGGCAATTGCTGAGGTTTTTGGTGCGAAACTGCAGGTATTTGATAAGCCGTTTCATGGCTACACCACTAAAGTAAAGCTAATTTCGCCCCACGACAATTTGTTTTCGGGTTTACCTGCGATATTTAATGCGGGTCTATATCATTCGTGGTATGTTGAGGAGAAATCCTTGCCAAAATGCCTTAGTGTTACTTGCATTTCGGAAGAAGGAATTGTTATGGGCATATCTCACCTTAAATACAATGTGAAAGGCTTGCAGTTTCACCCAGAATCTATAATGACTCCTCTGGGTGAAGATATTATTAGGAATTGGCTTTCAGAATAATATTCGAAAACCAAGTTTACAATTCCAAGTAGAGAACAAGATTAAAGTTTGTTTCTAATAAAATCTTGAATCCTTCATTACACTTAAATCTTTTTACGATCTATTGCTCAATAACAAAACACATCAATTGCTTTCGAGCATTTTAAACAATTCGTCAAGTTTTGGAGTGAGGATGATTTCGGTGCGACGATTTTTTGTGCGGGCTTCTTTTGTTTTAGAGGCATCGACAGGGGCGTAGTTGCTACGTCCGGCAGCAATGATGCGTTTTGGATCGATAGATGAGCCTTGCAATAGTATTTTTACAACTGAAGTTGCACGCATCACACTTAGATCCCAATTATCTTTAAGTTGGCCAACTCCCTTATAAGGAATATCATCGGTATGCCCTTCAATCATTACATTTATATCGGCATTGGTTTCGAGAACTTTTGATAATTTCTTTAAAGCTTCTTCGCCAAGGGTTGAAATGGTGTAGCTTGCCGATGCAAAAAGAAGTTTTTCATCTAAAGAAACATATACTTTTCCGTTTTTCTTTACAATGGTTAAGCCATTATTTTCGTATCCTAGCAGTGCTTCTGAAATCTTATTTTTGAGTGCATTAACGGCTGAATCTTTTTTATTGAGCACCGATTGAAGTTCAAGCAATTTGGCTTCTTTTAGTTCAAGCGTTTTAGTTAGATTTTCCAATTCTTTTTTCTGTGCAATGAGTTTAGATTCCTGTGCATTCAATTTATTTTCTTGTTCCAATAGGTTTATCTGAGTTTTTTGAAGATCGGTTAAGGTTTTAGATAAATCAGATTTATTACCACTTAACTGTGTGTTTAAATTATTCTGCATAATCTCATAATCTTCTTTTAACTTATTGTATTTTTCATAAGTTTCATTCACATTGACGCTTAAAAGAGTGGTGTCGTCAACCAACTTTTTATGATCGGCTCGGAGTTTCTTCAGCTCGTTATCCATATCATTAACGGAAGTAGAAAGTTCCTGATTTTTAGTGTTGGCTAGGGCAAGATCTTCAGCACATTTCTTTTGCTGACTCACTGCTTCATTATATTTTTTTGAAGTAACACAGGCGCTCATTAAGAATGCACTGATGATAAGTAATCCGAATGTTTTTTTCATGATATTTGGTTTTATTTTTAAAAATCTATTTCTAATAATACAGGACAATGGTCGGAGTGCACAACAGCGGGTAAGATGACAGAGCGTTTTAATTGTGATTCGAGATTTTGACTCACCATATGATAATCGATGCGCCAACCTAGGTTTTTGGCACGGGCGTTAGAACGGAAACTCCACCATGTATATTGCTGCGTTTCCTGATTAAAGTAACGGAACGAATCGGTAAAGCCTGTTTCGAGGAAGCGCGTCATCCATTCTCTTTCTTCGGGTAAAAAACCTGAAGAGTTGGCATTGCGAATGGGGTCGTGTATGTCGATGGGTTTGTGACAGATGTTATAATCGCCCGAAAGGATTAATTTGGGTCGGGTTTTCTTCAATTCGTTGATGTAGAGTGTGAAATCTTCGAGCCATTCCATTTTAAATGCTTGACGTTCGTCGCCACTGCTTCCCGAGGGGTGGTAAACGCTCACCACCGAAACATCACCATAGTCTGCTCTTATGAAACGACCTTCGTGGTCGTATTTATGAATGTCTATTCCGCAAACTACATTATCGGGTTCAGTTTTCGAAATGATTGCCACACCGCTATAGCCTTTTTTTTGTGCTGAAAGGGGATAAACATGGTATCCTATTTCGTTAAAAAGCATAATCGGAATGTCAGCTACATGGGCTTTGGTTTCCTGAATACATATAATGTCGGGGTCGACAACTTGCATCCATTCGAGTAAGCCCTTGCTCACAGCCGATCTCACGCCGTTAACATTATAGGTAATGATTTTTTTCATCTTAGAGATTTTATCAGACAAAAATAATGGGTATTAATGGTCTTATAGTGTTCTTTTGTTTCTTTTTATCAACACCTAATTCTTAATACCTTTTTCAATAGGATAAATATATTTTCAGAATACTTTTTTTTTGGTTTACACACTTTATGGGAAACGGCCCAGAATGCCTATATTAGTTTACACACTTTATGGGAGACTCCCAATACTCCCAGTAAGGAAAACGTTGTTATTACAAAGATTAAGCTTTGCGTAAGCGCGGCTGCTCTTGTCGTAAGTGCGGCTATACTTGCCGTAACCTCGGCTATACTTGCCGTAACCTCGGCTATACTTGTCGTAACCTCGGCTATACTTGCCGTAATCTCGGCTATACTTGCCGTAACCTCGGCTGCTCTTGTCGTAACCTCGGCTATACTTGCCGTAACCTCGGCTATACTTGCCGTAACCTCGGCTGCTCTTGTCGTAACCTCGGCT
>CAIXTV010000052.1 GCA_903922465.1 uncultured bacterium | reverse complement strand
GGCTTGGGTCTTCCCCCTAAACAACTAAACAACTAAACAGCTAAACAGCTAAATACCTAAATCAGCGTTCTGTTTTTCCCTCTTCTGGATTTAGGGGGTGGGTGAATTGAGAATATAAAGTAATAAAGTTAAGGGTATAATATTTTATTTTGGTTACTAAAGTAATAATTTAAGAGGTTTGTGTCTATTGATATTATATCAGGTGTGTGGAGAGAAAGATATAATTAGCAACTTTGCACCCCCAAATTTTCGCAAAAACAAATCATCAATAAATTCATAAAAAATCAGCGTCATCAGCATTCGGTTTTCCTCCCTCAACCTCATCCTCAACCTCATCCACTTTTAGATTGTCAACATCACTTTAACCTATGTTTATCTCCACCTAACCTATGTTTATATCCATTTAGCTAATTTTTATGTCCATTTAGTCAATGTTTATGTCCGTAAAGCCAACGTTTATTGCTGTTTAGCTAATGTTTATACCCATTTAGCTAATTTTTATTCCCATTTAGCTAATGTCAGCGAAAATATAAGCTCTGTGTCATGCGCTATTAATACCCGCTTAAACATTGGATATTAATAGCATACAATCACAGAAGCTCAATTTTTCTCTGTGCCTTTTGACTGCTTTAATTTTCAACTACAGTCTAACACCTACAGCCTAAACCCCTCCCTAACAAGCCATATCCCCCGCATTTTTCATAGCGGATAGCAAGTTATAGGCTCCTTTTATTACAATGTTCAGCGTTTTGAGGTCGAAATCCTTAGGCAATATCACATGTGAATAGCCGTTGGTTGAAACGCCCTTCTGCACTTCCACAATTTTAAACCAGTTCACCATTTTATCGCCTTCTTTTTTCTTTTCAGCGAAGACAAAGATGTAGTTTTTATCTTCGAATGAAAGTACAGCTTCGTCGGGTAAAGCAGGCAGGCTGTCGTTTTGCACTTTGATACTTGCATTTACGAACATTCCCGGTAGGAGATTCTTGTTTTCGTTGCCAATAGTGGCATAAACTTTAATGGTTTTATCCGTATTCAGGGCTTTACCAACCTGATACACCACAGCAGTTTGCACGCTGCCCGGGGCATTGGGTATGCTAAAGCTGATTTTCTGTCCAATCGATACTTTTGCTATGTCTTTCTCAAACAAACTCAGCTCGAGGGTGAGGTTTTGGGTGTTTACTATCTCGAACATCACGTCGGTGGGATTTACATACTTCCCTACATTCACGTTCACCGCTTTTACATAGCCGCTTATAGGAGAAGTAATCGTAAGACTCCCGCTGATGTTCTCAACCTGTAATCTTTTCGCCTCTATTCCTATCATTTTAAGCTTTTGTTGCAAAGCAAACACCGTCGATTGCAGACTTTGATATTCAGCTGCAGCCATTTGAAGGGTTTTTGCAGAGTTTACATTCTCTTTGTTCAGTTCTTTCTGACGGAAATATTCTTTTTCAGCATAATCGAGTTTACTTTTGCTTTCGAGATAGTTTTGTTGCAGTTCGATAAAGGCGGTATTTTCTATCACTGCAACCACTTGTCCCTTAGCTACAGGACTTCCCTGCACCAATGTGGTGGATTTCACATAGCCCCCCATAATAGCAGAGATGGATACCAGATTTTGCGGACTAACATTCACCAATCCGTTTACTTTTAACTCGCTGCTCAGAGCTTTTTGCTCAAGTGCACCAAGTTCGATGCCGGCAGTTTTATATTGGGCTTCGTTCATCTCCACAATATTTGCAGGGAGCACCTCATGTTCGCCATTTTCTTCGGTGGAGGCTTTCTTACTATTGCAGCTGATGCCTATAACAGCTGTAAGTATGAGTATTAGAAACAATTTTGTTCTCATTTTATATTTGTATTTTTATTAATTCCTGATTTGACAAATTATTTATTTAGATAATATCTTTTCAATTTCAATCACTGCCTGATTATAGTCCTTCATCGTCTGAAGATAATTGGTTTGAATTTCGAGAGCCTTATCCAGACTCATCACATATTCCACATAATCGATGTTTCCGGCACGGTAGCTCTTCCCCGACTGCTCAATTATCAGTTCCGATTGCTTCACTGCATAATTTTCGTAATATTCGACAGTGGTTTTTAGCTTTTGAAACTCCTGAAAGAGCGTTTGTATCTCGTTTTTAACGGCAGACGTATAATATTCGTAATTGTTTTGAGCAATTTGTTCGTTGATATGATAAGCCTGCACCCTTGCTGCCTGCGAAAAGAAGATGATTGGAATAGCAACCCCTAATTGTATTCCTGTAAAGCGTATGCCATTGCCAACATCTTTGTTCGACTGGTTAAAATACCCAAGGGATACATCTGGCATAAACTTCAACTTCTCCACTTGTTTCTCCCTCTTGCTGATTTCCACTTCCTGCTTCATCATTTCGAGGGAAATGCTATTACTTATGGTAGAATTATCATTGCTATAAGCCGAATTCAGCTTATACAAAGCAGTTTCGGCAAGTTCAACAGGCTCTTTTTCGTTCAAAATCAATTGGAGTTTTTGTTTATGGATGATGATATCGGAATAAAGCTGCTGCATCTGAGTTTTAATCTCCATCGATCGGGCTTGAGCAGTCACTTTTTCGAGCATAGGGCTTTCACCGCTGGAGTTTTTCAGTTCAGCTGCTTTCAAAAACTGATTGTACAAGGAATCCTGATACATCAATAGCTTCATTTTCGATTGATCGAACAGCAATTGAAAGTAAACATTCTTAACTTGAGCTGTGATTTCGGTTTTAGATAAGCTTAAACCCAATTCAGCCTGCTTAACATAGGCTCCAGCCAATCGTGAGCGGCCAATATTCTGAAAGACTGAAGGAAATGACTGAGAAACTGTGAAATTATCATCATTGGCTAAAGAATTTGTCTGCCCATAAGCATAATCAAAATTCGTCTTCTCGAACTCCCACGAGGCAGTTTTCAGTTTTTTCTGATAATTGACTTGCAGAGATGAGGATTTTATTTGTGCATTTTGAGTCAAAGCCAAATCTATTGCCTGCTGAAGGGTAAAACTCCTTGGGGCTTTGGTCTGTGCTTTCGCAGAACCCATAAATCCCCATCCTGTTATAGAAAAAATCAACAGGAGTAAGAGTGTTTTTGATGATGCGACTTTCAGTTTTTTCTTCTTTCCCGAAAATAAAATATAAAGCACAGGCAAAACTATCAAAGTCAACAGGGTTGCAGAGATAAGTCCGCCAATAACCACAGTGGCTAATGGTTTTTGCACCTCAGCTCCTGCAGAAGAAGACAATGCCATAGGAAGAAATCCCAGGGATGCCACCGATGCCGTCATCATCACCGGACGAAAACGTGATTTAATCCCCCTGATGACTCTTTCATAGATATCTGTAATCTCCTCTTTTGCTTCCAGCCGGTTGAATTCGGCAATTAAGACTATGCCATTCAACACTGCCACCCCGAACAATGCAATAAAACCCACACCCGCCGAAATACTGAAATTCATATCGCGAAGATAAAGAGCAATCACCCCTCCTATCATCGAGAGTGGAACGGCAGAGAAGATAAGCAAGCTTTGTTTCAACGATTTGAATGCAAAGAATAATAGGATGAAGATTAATAATAAGGCAATTGGCACCGCTATCGATAGTCGTTTGTTGGCAGCCACCAGGTTCTCGAACTGTCCGCCATAGGTGATATAATATCCGGGTGGACGTTTTAATTCTTTATCCAATTTTGTGCTGATTTCTTTAATGACAGACTGCACATCGCGGTTACGCACATTAAAACTCACGGTGATGCGCCTTTTAGTGCTCTCGCGCGACACCTGAGCCACTCCGCTTTTTACTTCAACCGACGCCAATTGCTCCAAAGGTATCTGATTTCCATTAGGAAGGGGAACATACAAGCCTTTTATGAAGTCGATATCATTTCGAAACTGCTTATCGAAGCGCACAACCAGGTCGAAACGCTTTTCTTCGTCATAAACTACACCCGCAGTGCTTCCTGCAAATGCAGTTTTAAGCAAGATGTTGATGTCTTCGATGTTTAAGCCATATTGTGCAAGCTTCTTACGGTCGTAATGCACCTGAACCTGCCCCGAACCGGTAACCTTCTCCACATTAATCTCTTCAACCCCTTCGATATTTCGAATGAGTTTATCCACTTCTTCGCCTTTTGCAGCAAGAGTGTCGAGATTATCGCCAAATATCTTCACGGCCACATCTTGTTTCGAACCCGTCATCAACTCATTGAAGCGCATCTGAATAGGTTGCTGCAAGGTGAACACCACTCCCTTCAAAACTGATAATTCTTCCTGCATCTTTTCCATCATTTCCTCCCTTGTTGAAGCGCTTGTCCATTCTTTTTTATCTTTCATCACGATGATGTAGTCACCCGTCTCCATGGGCGTGGGGTCGGTGGGGATTTCTCCCGTTCCTATCTTACAAATCGCATGTTTTACTTCCGGGAATTTCGTCATCAGTATCTTATTGGCCTTTTCAACCATCTCAATGCTATTAGAAAGCGAGCCCCCCTGAAGCGTCATCACCCCTGATGCCAAATCACCCTCCTCAAGTGTAGGAATAAATTCGCCACCCAATGCATTAAAGAGCAAGAGGCTCATGATAAATAAGGAAAGTGAAACAACTATCACCGAAATCTTATGCTTTAAAGAGAATTTCAGCAAAGGATCGAAGGCTTTGTGGAAGAATTCCATCAGTTTATCAGAAAAAGTGATTTTATATTCAGTTTTTCTGCTCAAAAACAATGCAGAAGCAACCGGAACATAGGTCAGAGATAGGATGAGTGCACCCAGAATGGCGAAACTAACGGTCTCAGCCATGGGGCGAAACATCTTTCCTTCTATTCCTACCAAAGCAAGTATCGGTAAGTATACAATTAGGATGATGACCTGACCGAAAGTGGCAGAGTTCATCATACGTTTTGCCGAACTCATCACTTCTTTGTCCATTTGTTTTCGCGAAAGCATTTTAACCCCCTGATGATGGGTCTTACTTTGCGTTATTCGGTGCACCACGCTTTCGACTATGATGACGGCTCCATCGACAATCAAACCAAAATCGATGGCACCCAGGCTCATCAGATTACCTGATACCCCAAATAGCTTCATTAAAGAAATAGCAAATAGCATTGACAGCGGAATGACCGATGCAACTATCAGTCCTGCTCTCAGATTGCCCAACAATAGCACCAAAATAAAGATGACTATTAAACCTCCTTCGATAAGGTTTTTCGAAACGGTGTTCACTGCACGATCGACCAGCTCGGTGCGATCATAATAAGGTTGAATTTCTATGCCCTGAGGCAACGATTTCTCAATAAGTTTGATTCTTTCTTTCACACCGTCTATCACTTCCGACGCATTCTTCCCTTTCAACATCATCACCACCCCGCCGACGGCTTCTCCTGTGGTGTCCACAATAAAAGCCCCATATCGCGGAGCGCTACCAAACTGCACTTTAGCAACATCGCTTATAAGTACGGGCAAACCCTGCGAAGTGGTTTTCACAACTATGTTTTCGATGTCGTTCATCGTATTAATTAATCCAATTCCGCGTATAAAATATGCCTGAGGCTTCTTATCGATATAGGCACTGCCCGTGTTCTGATTGTTTTTCTGCAAGGCATTAAAAATATCGTTTAGCGAAATATCCATAGCCTTGAGTTGTTCTGGATTTACCGACACTTCGTATTGCTGAAGGAAGCCGCCGTAACTATTAACATCTGCAACGCCGGGCGTACCGAGCATTTCGCGGCGAACAATCCAATCTTGTATGGTGCGCAACTGCATAGCATCGAACTTATTCTCAAAGCCTGGTTTTACTCTTAGAATGTATTGATAAATTTCGCTTAAACCGGTGGAAATAGGCGCCAATTCGGGTGTGGTAAGGCCCGGAGGAATGAGTTCTTCGGTCTCTTTTAGACTAGCACTGATTTGGTTTCGCGCCCAATACATGTCGACATTGTCTTCGAACACCACGGTGACCACCGATAAGCCCAGGCGTGAAATGGAACGCAACTCAACCTTATCGGGAATGTTTGCGAGCGACACTTCAATGGGCGCGGTGATGAATTGTTCCACTTCATTTGCAGCCAGAGTGGGCGCAATGGAGATAATTTGCACCTGATTATTGGTGATATCGGGCACGGCATCGATAGGGAGCTTCTTTAATGAAAAGACACCCCATACAATTAGAGCCAATACGAATATTCCTATAATGAGTTTATTATGCAATGAAAATTTAATGATCTTTTCTATCATAAAATTGATTTTAAAATTTAAAAAAGTAAAATGATTGAAGAAAACAGGCAATGAGTTCGGCAAAATAACATATGCCGATTTCTACCATAATGAAGATTATGGATGAGTTAAAGCCTGAAGAAAAGGATTAAATTTTGGGCGGTTGCCAGATATTTTGAGGAAGTTCCTTAATCGGAACGATATTAATTTCGGAAAGGATGATAGTTGGTAAACTGATGACCGATGCTACCAAAATAGTAGAAGATACTATGGTATTTACATGGCAACAACTGCAAGTGCAGAAGGGAGAACACATATCCATGGCCGCCGAAGGGGCCTGTTCGCTTTGATGTGAGGCTTCTTTGGCATCGCAACATGCTTCTGCATGACTATCTACGCAAGGCGTGAGGGTCAGGGCGAAGACATAGAGGCATAATATTAGCGAAAGGGCTTTCAAATGGTTGAATTTATGATATTAGGTTGCAAAGATATATAATGATTGGATTAAAAGTAGGTATTTTTGTAAAAAAAAACTTTAAACAATAGTCGCTAAGCAAAAACTTTTAGTCCTTTTGAAGGGTTTAGGAAATTAGAAGTGATATTTAAGGCTCAAATCAGAAGATTTGGGAACAAAGGATTTGAGAATTGACAACTTTCAAAAAGTTGTCAATTCTAACTAGCCCAATTCTTTTCACTATTCACTTATTTTTATTTTTCCCCTAACACAAATCAACGCATTAACGCATCAATCCATCGGCATATCAGCATATTATCTCACCTTTACCTCAATTTCAACTTATTCTTCAGGGGGTAGTTTCACAAAATGCAGGGTTACCGACAAATCTTCGCCCGGGATGATGGTGATGGGATACACTAATTTTTCGCAACCGGCGAGTTTAGCAACCAGAAACAAATCTCCTTTTTGAGTTGTTTTCAAAATCAGACAACCATGGGCGTCTGTCATTCCTTTTGCTCCTTTAGAGGCAAAAGTTGGCTTGCGTTTGGTGGCTTTTGTTTGGAATATACCTATTCGTATTTCTGCACCTTGTGTGATACCGCTGCCATCAGCAAAGAGCGCCAAGATATTCAGCTCAATAGTTTTCTTTTCTGCCTCATACACTATCCCCCAATTGCGCATAAAATCGCGTTTTGTTGGATTGGGCAAGTGCATGTAATGAAAATCGAGTTCTTTTCTGATGGTAGTGCATAAAGCCTTGCAGATTTCTCTTTTTTTGTTCAACAAAATAGTTGCATTGATTAATATTTCGCTAGCTATATTTAAAGCAGTGAACGTTTGATCATAATTGAGGTATAATGCATGATTCTCTTCAGCCGTAAAATCTTTCGGAGGGGTCAATTCCATATTAATCAGGGCTGCATTTCCTGAACTAATTTTGTGCGATACATGCAATATATCTGCTCGGCTGGTCATAGAAGGCAGAACAGCAGATCCAATGGTCATTAAAAAAAAATTCCGAACTATAGGTGGATAAGTCTTAAATCTAATTTTTTCATTTATGACATTCAGATAACAAGTATTATGCAATTTCAGCCTATCCAGCGCAGCATCTGCAATGCTGACCGAGTTAATTTTATTTCCTTCAGCAGCTCTCCTAGCAAATACGTACTGTTGAAATTCAACAGAATATTGTGCAAGAAGTTCAGCGGTGCGAGTTTTTAAAAACCGGTCACCAACTGGTATTGATAGCTGCTTTGTTTGTTCACTATTTAGTGTTTGAGCTATCTTGTCATCACTTTTTGGGTCCTTTACAACTATTGCCATAAGCTTTATTATTACTATAGATACTATGTCATTCTATATGTTTTGATATAAAAAATAAGATTAGGAATTATCACTACAAAGATAAGAATAAAATGAATATATTTATGCCGCAAAATGATTTAATAAAAAACATTTTGAGATAAATCATAAAATATTATTGCTAATACAAAAAGAAGCAGAAGAAGCAAATAATTTTCTTTGATTTATTCCATTTAAAATGGTCAATTTTTTCGCGAATCATCCATGTTTATTATAGCAACCCTTTAGTTTTTCTGTCCACCACCCGACCACACTTATACAACTGGTCAATAATTGTGTGAATAAGCTAAATGTATAGCAGCTAACCTTTAGTTATTTTATTTATAGATTATTTACAGCACTAGAAGTGGTCATTTTTTTTGCTAACTGACGATTTCTAGTGCTGTAAACGACCATATCATTTTTAATTTGATGATGTTTAGTACTGTAAATAATTAGTTCTTAAAAAAATCAATTATTTGTAGTTTAATACATGATATGTTTTCATTTAAAGAGGTGAATTGCACTTCAAAAAATGACGTGTTTTTCTTCTAACCATCCAAGTGTAATGCATCATTCATTAGTATTTCACCCAATATAGCGCATTGTTATATACTTCATGCTGTGTTCTTTGAAAATCAAGTCATTTGTACTATGATTTAGCTTCTTTTTTAATTCAATCCTAAGTCGAAAATATGAGTTTATGGAGGATTTTTAAATGAAAAAACGATTTCTTACACATCATTCAGTGTCATTAATAATGTTTTGGCTTATATCAATAAATAAAAATCAATATCCCTATCTTAAACAGCAGGCTATGCTTTAAAAAACCCATAAACAAGAAAGAATACATCCAAAAATCATTAAAGTCAAAGCTATTAAGTTTTAATTAGACCAATGTGTTTCGGAAAAGGTGGAATATCCCCAGAAAAAATTATCTCAAAAAGTTAAGCTTTAGAGGAAATTATATGAATAGAATGACTCCTTACAACATAAAATATTTAAATCTGATGTAATATTGTAGTTGGTTATAAATATGGACATTAATTTTCACTTTGCCTTAACCTCAGCACAACTAAAACTGAGCAAAATCAATTAAAAAACATGGTTTGTAATAAAATTTAAAACAATTAGGAATAATATTTGTTATGAACGTGGGTTCATTACCTTTGCAAAATATTAAGATTCGATAAAAACATAGATAATCAAGACCATGGCGCGACCACAAAAATGCAGAAAGATATGCAATCCTCCAAAAATGAAAGGCTTCAAGCCTTTTGGAATGCCCCTTTGCAAAGTTGATCATGTTACCTTATCATTTGAAGAATATGAATGCATAAAGTTGCTGAATTATGATATGCTTATGCAGGATAAGGCAGCCGAATTGATGGATATTTCGCGTCCAACCTTGACACGAATATATAATAAAGCTCTTAAGACCCTTGCTATTGCCTTCGTTGAGGGGAAAGCAATTGAAATTAGGGGAGGAAATTTTCAATTCGAAAAAGAATGGTATCGCTGCAACAATTGTCATCGATTGATTGAGGGCATCGAAAACCATATTCAATGCAAAGGCTGTAAGTTATTTGGGAAAGAGGAGCTAATTAAGCTAAATGAAAATCAGTTGACGGCAGAAAATTAAGAAATGAAATCGATTAAACAAATAGAATTGAGGAAACTGAATTTTCAGCCGTTAAACATAGTGGGATATTAAAATTCCCAGATTAAAAAATCACAAACTGAATAGAAATGAATTGTACATCCTGCAAACCAAAGACTTGTAAAGCAAGTCAAAGCTGCGGTTCGGAAAGCTTTATTAGCAATGACATCATAGAAGAATATAAAATTCCTAAAAATCAGAAAATAGCTCAATCAGCAGCGAAACTGGTTGATGGCATGAAAGCCGGAAATTATTCAAGAATTAGCGAAATGATAGAATTTATCAAGGACATGCAATATAAAAATGTTGGTTTTGCTTATTGTTTTGGCATGGAAAATGAAGTAAGAGCGATAAAAACAATTTTTAAAGACAATGGGATTAAAGTATCAGCCATTTCGTGCAGCATTGGGGGCATAAATCAAGATGATGTTAATGATACTTCATGCATTCATAAGGTTTCGTGCAACCCACTTGGTCAGGCGCATCAGCTAAACTCCGAAAAGACCGATTTTGCCATCATCATTGGAATTTGTCTTGGGCATGATATTTTACTTCAACGTAAATTGGAATGCGATTTTTCGACCTTAATAGTAAAAGATAGGGTGCACAGGCACAATCCTATCTTAGGCATTCAAGAATTTAACCATTTATCAAATTAACACTTCAAAAGCATCTATTTAACACATATTAAGGGGGAAAGACCTCTCATAAAAACAAAAACATATACCTAAACTTAAAAAAAACACACATGACAAATCACTTCGACAAAGCAGCCAAAGACTGGGATAAAAATCTTATTCACGCCCAAAGGACAGAAGCCATCGCTAATGAACTAAAAATCTTAATTAAGGATTCTCCTGCCAAAACAGCTTTAGAATTTGGTGCAGGAACAGCACTACTTAGCATAGTAATGAAGGATTATTTCCAAGATATCACTCTGATGGATAGTTCAATTGAAATGACTAATGTGTCTGTTGAAAAACTTGCGAGCTTGGATGTCCATCACATCCACCCCTTGTTCTTCGATTTGGCAACAAATGATTACACTGCCAAAACTTTCGATATTATTTACACACAAATGGCCATGCATCACATTGATGACGTTGAAAATATGATCATTAAGCTTTATAAACTCTTGAATAAGGGCGGAATCATTGCCATTGCTGACTTATATAAGGAAGATGGAAGCTTCCACGACAGCGATTTTAAGGGACATCATGGGTTTAACCCTGATGAATTGTCAAACTTATTGTCAAAGCATGGGTTTATGGAGGTAAAATATAATCAATGCTATGAAATTGAAAGACTTGAAGGTTCGAATAAGAAGTTTCCTATCTTCTTTATGTCGGCAGTTAAGTGATTTAAATTAAAACTAAACAGTAATACTAGTAAACAACAATAATAAAAGGAGAAAAATATGAAAATTGCTATACCGGTTACTTCAAATAACCAAATTGATGACCATTTTGGTCATTGTGAATACTTTAATGTGTTCAGTATATCTGAGAATAATGAATTAATTGACCTTCAGACCCTAAAATCTGAATCAGGCTGTGGATGCAAATCGAATATTGCAGGCACATTAGCCGAACAGGGTGTGAGTGTGATGCTTGCAGGCGGAATTGGCGCGGGTGCTATCAGTGTTTTAAACAATGCAGGAATAGAAGTTGTCCGGGGTTGCTCAGGAGATTCTATTGAAGCAGTAAACTTGTTCTTGTCGGGAAAGATTATTGACAATGGAACAAGCTGTCACCATCATCACCACCACCATTCGGAAGGCCACGAGCACGTTTGCAACCACTAAAACCACTCTTTTGAAGGAAATTAAGCTTAGCTAGAATTCTAAACTTAAATAAAAAATCCCCCCATAAATCATTCTTAACAGTATGAATTATGGGGGGATATTATTTTGTATTATTTATACGGTTCAATAAGTAAGAATACTTGAAAGTTTAAACTTTTAAGCTCCAAATGATTTCAATTGTTCTTCAATCACCTTAATTCGGGCTTCTGCATCCTGTTGTTTCTTCCTTTCTATTTCAACCACCTGAGCGGGTGCACTTTGTACGAAGCGTTCGTTCTGCATTTTCTTCATTACGCTTAGCAAAAAACCACGGGTGTAGTCGAGTTCGGCTTTTAGTTTCACAATTTCGGCCTCAATATCTATGGTTTCGCCAAAAGGGATGTAGAATTCGGTGCTGTTCACGATAAACCCAAGGGCATTTTCGAGCTTTTCATCAATATAATGCAAACTTGAGATGTTACATAGTTTAATCATCACCTCGTTAAAGTAAGTATCGGCAGTTTCGCAATCGCCTTTGATACTGAGCTCTATGCTTTCCTTGAAAGGAATATTCTTTTCGGCACGAATGTTACGAATAGCGATTACAGTTTCTCTAATAAACTCAAAACGGTTGAGCAAGGCAGCATCAAACTGAACAGCTGTATGCCATTCAGCGATAATAAGGTCATCCCCTTCATTGCGTTGATTGAGGGTGTGCCAAATTTCTTCACTTATGAAAGGCATAAAGGGATGTAATAGCTTTAGAAGCTTCTCGAAAGTGTGAATAGCAGCATCATACGTAGTTTTGTCGATGGCTTCACCATAAGGAGGTTTAATCATTTCGAGATACCAGGCGCAGAATTCGTCCCAAATCAACTTATACACCGCCATCAGGGCATCTGATAGGCGATATTTGTCGAAATGTTCGTCGATTAGGAGGGTATTTTCGTCAATTCGGGCACTAATCCATTCGCAAGCAACTTTTGCATATTCGGGTTGAGGGAGGTTGTCGTCGATTTGCCAGCCTTTTATCAAACGTAAGGCATTCCAAATCTTATTGCTGAAGTTACGTCCTTGTTCGCAAAGGCCCTCGTCGAACAATAAGTCATTTCCGGCAGGAGAACTGAGCAACATGCCCACTCTTACGCCATCTGCACCATATTTCTCAATGAGTTCAATGGGTTCGGGGGAGTTTCCTAAAGATTTCGACATCTTACGGTGAAGTTTATCGCGAACGATACCGGTAAGGTACACATCTTTAAAAGGAATTTCGTTACGATATTCCTGACCAGCCATCACCATGCGTGCAACCCAGAAGAAAAGTATTTCGGGAGCGGTGACAAGGACTTTGGTTGGATAATAATATTTAATGTCTTTATTGTCGGGATGCCTAATACCGTCGAAAACCGAGATGGGCCAAAGCCAAGAGGAGAACCAAGTGTCTAATACATCATCATCTTGACGAATCATATCAGGCTTAATATCAGTTTTCCCTGAAATTTGAATGGCTTCTTCGGCTGTCTTAGCTATAGTGATGCTTCCATCGGGGAAATACCATGCCGGTATGCGCTGTCCCCACCACAATTGCCTCGATATGCACCAATCTTTAACATTGTCCATCCAATGTTTGTAGGTATTCACAAATTTTTCGGGGAAAAACTGTATCTGATTGTTCATCACGACTTCCAAAGCAGGCTTTGCCATTTCCTTCATGTTGCAAAACCATTGCATAGAGAGTTTGGGCTCGATAACAACGTCGGTGCGTTCCGAAAAACCGACTTTATTCATATACTCTTCGGTCTTTACTAAATTGCCATTCTGCTGTAGCTCAATAACAATCTTATCTCTAACGGCAAAACGGTCTTCGCCAATATAGAGTATGGCTTTCTCGTTTAAAGTGCCATTATCATTAAAAATATCTATGCTTTGGAGCTGATATTTATTGCCTAATTGATAGTCGTTAATGTCGTGTGCGGGTGTGATTTTCAATGCACCTGTTCCGAATTCGCGCTCTACATATTCATCAACAATGATGGGAACCGAACGATTGATGAGAGGCACCAAAACTCGTTTCCCATGCAAATGCAAATAGCGTTCATCTTCAGGATGCACACAAACTGCTGTATCACCAAGGATAGTTTCCGGACGGGTAGTGGCAATGGTAATCCATTGGTCAAGCTCTCCTTCAACCTGATAGCGGAGATAATACAATTTTGAGTTAACTTCTTTAAAAATAACTTCTTCGTCTGATAAGGCAGTAAGGGCTTTGGGGTCCCAATTGACCATACGCACCCCACGATAGATAAGTCCTTTTTTGTGAAGGTCGATAAATACATCAATTACGGATTCTGAAAGTTCGGAATCCATGGTGAATCGGGTTCTTTCCCAATCACAGGATGCGCCTAACTTCTTTAGTTGTTCAAGTATGATGCCTCCATGCTTTTCTTTCCAGTCCCATGCATGTTGCAGGAATTCCTCACGGCTTAAAGAGGCTTTATCAATGCCCATTTCTTTTAATTTGCCAACAACTTTTGCTTCAGTTGCAATAGAAGCGTGGTCGGTACCAGGAACCCAGCATGCATTCTTACCCTGCATACGAGCCCGACGAATTAATATATCTTGTATGGTGTTATTTAACATATGCCCCATGTGCAATACGCCTGTGACATTAGGAGGAGGAATGACTATGGTGTAAGCTTCTCTATTATCAGGCTCAGAATGAAAATAACGTTGTTGCATCCACCATTGATACCATTTGTCTTCGGTTTGGCGAGGGTCGTACTTTGAAGAAATCTCTTGCATGTATTAAAAATTTCTGCAAATTTACTATTATTCTGCTTTTAAATAAGCTAATTGTTTTTCTGTTCGAAAGATGTCCACTCCAAAGCAAGCATATTAGCCACAGATTCACAGTATATTAAAAATAGAAATACCCCTGTGAATCTGTGGCAATTATAATCTTACAAAGCATCCATTTTCCTCTGAATAATCAATAATGTTTGAATCGAAATAATTTTCTGTAATTTTGTTCTAAATCATTTACCTATGACAGAACCTCTGAAAAGGCATTCAAGTAAAATCAATACTGCCCCAGGAACCCTTCAATATACAGGGAAAAAGCATTCAAAGGCTGCTGAAATCAGCTTGTTTTCCTACAATAAAACTGAATGTATAAGAAAGGAAAACCTCTCTCCTTTCGACCTTAAGGAAATTCTTTCGAATCAGATGAACAACTGGGTGATATACTCCGGTTTGCAGCATATTGAGCTCATACAACAGCTCGGAGATGTGTTTAATATTCACCCTATCGACTTGGAAGATGTGCCTTCTGTGGAGCAGTTTCCTAAATTCGACGATAAGGAGAATTACTTATTCTTTACACTAAAGTATCCCTATATCTGCAAAACCACACATAAATTAAAAACTGAACATTTCAGTCTGTTCCTTTTCAAAAACACCTTGCTTGTATTGAGTGATGAAAACATTGATTTTTTCTCTGATATTATTACTCGCCTAACCAAAAACCTCGGAAAAGCAAGACAATTGAATGTCGACTATATGTTCTTCAGAATTATTGATAAGGTAGTTGATTATTATTTCGAAATCCTCGATGGCTTGCAGGATAGCATTGACAGATGTGAAACAACCCTATTAAAAAGCAAAAACAATCACTCTTCTCATCAAATACTAGGCATAAAGAAGGAATTAATCAAGTTTCGGAAAGCAGTACTTCCTTTAAATAATGCAATCGATCAGGTTTGTAAAACGGACAATTTGCTAATCTCAAAAGAAGTGCATTTATACCTAAGAGAAATCAAAGACAATGCTTATCTCATTATCCAAACCCTATATTCTTTCAATGATTTGATGACTGGCTTGATGGATTTATATCTTTCCAACCAAAGCAATCAAATGAATAACATAATGAAGATACTTACGGTTGTTGGGAGTATTTTTATTCCCTTAACTTTTATAGTTGGAATCTATGGCATGAATCTACCCAATATGCCTGAAATGGGATGGGATTGGTTTTATCCAACATTAATGATAAGCATGACTGTAGGAAGCATCATTATGTTTTTTGTAATGAAATCGAAGAAGTGGTTTTAGATGAAAACACTAATACAATATATTTTTCTTTTGGTTGTTTTCCCCTTTATCCCAGTTTTAGGGCAAGACAATAAGAAGGAAAATGTTCTTCAAAAAGAAATTGCTAAACTTTCTTCTGACCCCGATCTAAAGCATGCCGCATGGGGCGTAAGTGTGTTAAACACCTCCAACGGAAAAACCATTGCTGCATATAATTCTGACATGGGCTTGATCCCTGCATCTACTTTAAAACTGCTTACCACAGCTACTGCTTACGCGAAACTAACAAGTAATTACAAATTCACCACCACATTGAGTTATGATGGAATTATTGATTCAAATGGGGCATTAAATGGAAACCTTTATATTGTTGGAGGAGGAGATCCCACATTAGGCAGCCCCCGCTTTGATAATACAGCAATTGAAAATGTATATTCTGCTTTCTATGAAGCCATAAAAACACAAGGCATAACAAAGATTAATGGATCCATAATTGGTGATGATAGTTATTTTGAAGAAAACTTTATTTCACCAACTTGGCAATGGGGCGATATGGGGAATTATTATGGCTCGGGTGCCACAGGCTTATCTGTTTTCGAAAATGCTTATACTTTGAATTTTCATCCCGGGGATAGTATTGGGAAAAGCGCAGGGACAACTTCTATTTCTCCCGAAATTCCAGACATTAAGTTTATAAACCATGTTACAACAGGGGAAGCAGGAAGTGGCGATAATGTTGTTATTTATGGTTCTCCTTATTCAAATGAACGTATGCTTACTGGGACTGTCCCTTATGGCAGAAATAATTTTACGGTTAAGGGTTCTATCCCTAATCCAGCTCTTTTTGCAGCACAATTATTTTCTGATTATTTAAAGAAAAAGAACATCACAATTAGCAATGAAGCAATCAGTATTGCTTCCGGAGATACTATATTATTGAATGCTCATGTCCGCAAAAAACTTACTGAATGGAAATCGCCATCTCTCGAAAGCATTATACGTTTAATTCACCTACATAGTATTAATAATTATACCGATGCCATACTAAAAACCATCTCCCGCGAAGCTAACTTAGATGGTTCTTATATAAGTGCAACTTCTTTCGTATTGAACTATTGGAATAAAAAAGGTTTTGATAATGATGGTATTATAATGGAGGATGGCTGTGGATTATCGCCTTTGAACAGAATAAGTACTCACCAAATGTCAGAGTTCCTATATCTGGTTTCAAAAGAAGAGTTTTTTCAAACCTTCTATAACACTTTAGCTGTTGCTGGAAAATCAGGTACTATGGCTTCAATCCTCAAGGGAACAATTGCTGAAAATAACTTAAGAGGAAAGAGTGGTTATATGTCAGGAACAAGAGCATATTGTGGATATGTGACCAACAAAAGCAATCAACTCCTATGCTTCTCTTTCATTGCCAATAACTTTAGTGGAACATCATCAAACATGAAGAAAAAGATTGAAAAGTTACTTTTAGCAATTGCCTTATTAGAATAATTTTTCTAACATTTATTTTTCAATTATTGATTGCTATCAAAATAATATTTCTACTTTAGCACCCACTAAATTGCATTAATGCTATAAACTAAATATTATGGAAACTATTGACTGGAAAAGCCTTCCATTTGGCTACATCAAAACAAACTACAACATTCGCTGCTATTATAAGGATGGAAAATGGAGTGAACCCGAAATAAACGATAGTGAAACTATCAACATACATATGGCAGCAACCTGCTTGCACTACGGACAGGAGGCATTTGAAGGCCTTAAAGCCTTTATGGGTGTTGATGGGAAAGTGCGTATATTCCGCTTCGAAGAAAACGCTAAACGACTCCAAAATTCCGCACATGGAATAATGATGGCAGAAGTTCCAACTGAATTATTTAAAGAAGCAATTGTAAAAGCTGTTAATCTTAACAAAGAGTTTATCCCTCCCTATGGTATGGGTGGATCATTATATATCCGACCACTTCTTTTTGGGTCAGGCCCTAAAGTTGGAGTCTCTCCATCAGATGAATATATGTTTTTGGTTTTTGTTACACCAGTTGGAGCTTATTTTAAAGAAGGCTTCAAACCTGTAAAAGTTCAAACCTTTAGTGATATCGACAGAGCCGCACCTCTTGGAACAGGGAGTATAAAAGTTGGAGGTAACTATGCTGCAAGTTTGCGCGCATTGGGCCGTGCCCATGATGAGGGTTTCTCAACTGCATTATTTTTAGATGCAAAAGAAAAAAAATATATTGATGAAGCTGGTCCTGCTAACTTTTTTGCAATTAAAAACAATACTTATATTACCCCAAAATCAACTTCCATTTTACCATCCATTACCAATATGAGCCTTTGCACCTTGGCTGAAGATATGGGTTTAAAAGTTGAACGACGTCCAATTCCCTTTGATGAATTAGGAAGTTTCGAAGAAGTTGGCGCATGTGGCACCGCTGCTGTTATCAGCCCAATTTGCCAAATTACTGACCGCGATACAGGCAAGACATTCTCATATTGTCAAGCAGGAAATGCTGGCCCAATTTCAACAATGCTCTACAATAGACTTAGGGCAATTCAACTAGGAGAAGAACCCGATAAATTCGGTTGGAATATTATAGTATCCTAAAGAACTTGGGGGGAAAAGACAGGCTGAAGGTTTTGTAAACCTTCAGCCTGTCTTTTTTTTTATCTGCATAGCCTTTCTATCACTTCACATTGATTTGGATATTTTAAATGGAGTTGCGCCTTTTCTCCTAAATGAAAATCTCGAAAATCAAAACCGGGGCTAACAGTACAACCCAATAATGCATACTTGCTTTTATCTTCTAATTCAGCTGCAAACCAGCATTCAAAAGGAACCGTATATTGCAAATAGTGATTTGGTTTTATTTCATTACTAATGTAAACTGTTATCAATTCCCCTTCAGTATCGATAATGTAAAGTTTTAGAGGTGAGCCTGCATAAAAATGCCAAGTTTCGTCTGATAGTATACAATGAAAAGCTGAAAAATCGTTTCCCTCCAGCAGGTAATAGATTGATGTAGAAAAGCTGCGATTTCCTCCAAATCGTTCAGGCAATGCCGATCTTGATATTTCTTCTAACGATCGGTATACTTCACTATAATAGCCCCCTTCAGGATGTTTTTTAAGTTGTAGATGCTCTACCCAATTGTCAACTGTTATCATTGTATTTTTTGATAACAAAAATAATAATTTGGCTTAACAAATCAGCATTTTTCATTTGTACAACGTCAAATTAATTTTACTACTTTATTCTACTATCAACTTCTTAGTGTCAATTACAGTTTCACCTATCATCACTTTGATAAAATAAATCCCGTTGATTAAATTGTCTCTGGTGATAATATTTTCATTTTTCCTCACATTACTCATCTTTCTAATTTCGCGACCAAAAATATCATACATCTTAATTTCAACTCCCAAGTCCAGCAACTTGTCATCAACAAAAACCATAGTTTTAGTTTTAAAAGGATTTGGAAAAACAGTAACCATACCCCTTTCAGGGTTCAGATTCTCGACAATTGAAGCTCCCGAATTTAGTCGAACATCAATATTATCCACTTTTGGAGTCCACCAGGCAGCACCTATGGTTTTATATCTCAATGCAATGTACCCACTATCCGAAACTAAAGTAAGCATTAGATTAGTGTCAATCCACTGATCGTTAGCCTGTATATAAGATAAATTACCGATAAGTGTGAAATTTCCATTAGTAGGATTCTGTTTATCAGTCCCATACCAAACCCCCAAATTATCTGGGATCGCACTGCTGAATCCCCCAGCACTAACCTTCAGTGATAATTTAGTTAATGCTGTAATGTTTAATGGCGGTGAGACAAACCAATCAATCACAGTATCAGCCTGGCTTCCACCAACATTGTAGTCATGCGATAAACATGTAGGTGCCGAAAACGGTTGAAAGTTCGAATAAGTCCAATTCGAAAGACTTGCAAACCCTGTTCGGTATTGTTGCCATCCGGCTTTTTCGATGGCTGAATCAAAACCGCTAGTATAGGGTAGCGATACCCCTTGTGCTAAGACAAGGCATGTGGCAAAGCACATCAATAAAGTAGTTATTTTTTTCATTTTAAAGTTGTCAGTGATTATAGTGCTGACTCCGCACTTCTATTACTAATCAATTGTTTAAACATCTATTTGAACCTGAAAGAATATTTCAGGCTCAAATTTCATACCAAAAATCCTGTACATTAAAGCAACTTAAATTTAAACCGGCAATAAAAGTTTTTCCCGATTTCAGAAGCATTGATATCCAACTTAACTTTTTTGAACTGTTCTTTAACATATTGAACAAGCTCAGTGTAAGTACCATCAACCTTGTCTATCACTATTTTCCCCGAATCGTTTATCGAAAAACTCACAACCACATCCCCATTGAGTTTTTCGCTTTTTGCAAAGGCTGGATAGCTAATGCTTTTCAATTTCGAAGTGAGGCCATCACTTTCTGTAACAAAATCTGTAGCAGCTATTGCAGAAGAATAAATTCCTGCGAGCATAACAATAACTATTATCATTAGGCTCATTGTTTTTTTAGTTTTCATGATGTTTTATTTTAAATTTGAAGCAAAGATAAGCTCACTTCCTCCAAAAAAAAAATGCAATATACCAAGCCGTCATTTTCATCGACAAAAAGGGAAAATTTGAACATTAATGAGGTACTCATTTATTGATGTCTACTTTCACTTTTTCATATTAAGCTGCATCCTAGTATGATTTCCATTCTAATAATTCAGCAATGTATCCTCATCCGATATCATATTACAATCAATTAAAACTGCAACAAAAAACTTGTTTTCTTATCTTTTGATTGAGTAAAAAAACCCTTATCAAAGAAATTTATCCATTACAAGTGCTTACCAAGCATTTTATTTATTATTATTGTAAAATAATTATCACTAAACTACTTTTCAAATGGAGAATCGTTTATTCATAAAGAAATCAATACCCAAATTGATGATTGAGTCCGCTGATGATGGTCATGGCTTAAAAAGATCATTAACAGCTTTGAGCCTAATTGCATTAGGCATAGGCGCCATTATTGGTGCCGGTTTATTTGTCCGAACTGCTGCTGCTGCCGCTAACAATGCGGGGCCATCTGTGACTCTTGGATTTGTTGTTGCAGGCATTGGTTGTGCCTTGGCCGGTTTATGTTATGCCGAATTCGCTTCAATGATACCTGTTGCTGGCAGTGCTTACACTTATTCCTATGCTACAATGGGCGAACTTGTTGCATGGATTATTGGATGGGATCTCGTCCTAGAATATGCATTAGGAGCCGCAACCGTCAGCATTGCCTGGAGCGAATATCTCAATAAATTATTAGGCTATTTCGACTTACGAATACCCTACGAATGGAGCCACTCCCCTTTTGAAGTGAGTACTGCCGGAACTCATGGCTTAATGAATATTCCGGCACTTATAATTGTAGGTCTACTAACAATTTTACTCATCAGAGGGGCTCGCGAATCTGCTTTAGTCAATGCTATCATTGTCATCACCAAAGTAAGTATTGTGATATTATTTATCATTTTCGGTTGGTCATTCATTAATCCTGCAAACCACACCCCTTTCATCCCCGAAGCTACTATGTATACAGATGGCCAGGGAGTTTCACATCATTTTGGTGGCATTATGGGCATTTTGGGAGCAGCTGGAGTGGTATTTTTTGCCTTTATTGGTTTCGATGCGGTCTCTACGGCAGCTCAGGAGACTAAGAATCCAAAGAAAGCAATGCCCATTGGCATATTAGGCTCCCTCGCAATTTGCACGGTCCTCTATATTTTATTCTCTTATGTTTTAACAGGTGTTGCCACCTTAGAAGATTTCAGAACAGCTGGTAAAGAAGCTTCAGTTACCTATGCAATTCAAACATACATGACTGGTTTTGGCTGGTTAGCTAAACTCGTTACCATTGCCATTTTAGCAGGATTTTCTTCCGTAATTCTTGTTATGCTATATGGTCAATCCAGAGTCTTTTATTCGATGAGTAAAGATGGCTTGGTCCCAAAAATATTTTCCGATCTTCATCCTAAATTCAGAACTCCTTATAAGTCAAACATCCTATTTCTAGTTTTTGTAGGCGTTTTCGCTTGTTTCGTCCCTCAGGATATTGTTGGTGACATGACAAGTATTGGAACCCTCTTTGCCTTTATGTTGGTATGTGCAGGAGTTTTAATTATGCGTTATAAACATCCCGATTTGCAACGAGGTTTCAAAACTCCCTTCCTTCCCTATGTGCCTATTTTGGGAATATTGGTTTGCGGTGCAATGATTTTTGGCTTAGGTTGGGCTAACTGGACTCGCTTGTTTATTTGGATGGCCATTGGTTTCTTCTTCTATTTCACTTACGGAATAAGGAAAAGCATACTCAATAAAGAAAATAAAGAAAACAAAAAGTAAGCACCCATTTTACACGAAATAATTGTTTAATTTGCTTAAATTACAATTTTCGAATTTCTTCTCTTCGCTTGCCTTTTCGAAAACCACCTTTCAGTTTAGGCTAACAGTTTCATGTTCGATAATTTTTAAACCTAAAATAAGGTGAGTCTGTAGGGAAAAACTGCCTATATATTGATTTTACTTTTTCATTTAGAAATTTGCACTTACTTTTGTACAAAAATAATAGTACAAAATATATCTGTTCTATTTTAAACGCAGATTTTTTTTCAAATGAAAACGATGAGTCGAATATTTATTAAGTGGATTCCTATAAGGCATTACTTCCTTGTGCTCACTTTTCTTTTCTCTTTTCTCGATGTCATTGCTCAACCTCCTTGTGCAACAAATCCTGTAGCTGGTGATTTCTGTTCTACCGCCACTCCTATCTGCAACTTAAATGGCTATTGTGGAAACACAAGTGCTACTTACACCTATTGGGTTAGCCCAACAAACCACGCTAATGAAACCAACACTCCCCTCGGAAACGTGTTTTGTGCTTCAATTCAAAACAACTCTTGGCTGAAGTTCATTGCCGATTCAACTATTGCTATATTTGATGTTTGGGTCAGCAATTGCCACATCAACCAAGGCATTCAAATGCAGATTTATTCAACTACCGATTGCTATAATTTCATTTCCGTTTCAAACTGCTGGAATCCCGGCTCTCCAACAAACGGCCAGATTACTGCGACTAACCTCACTCCTGGGCAAGTCTATTTCTTTATGATTGATGGCAGAAACGGTGATGTTTGCGATTATGTAATTGCAGCACATATTGGTGTTGGTTCAACTCCGACCCTAACTGCCGATCAATCTATTTGCCCTGGCGATTCTGCAAATCTCACTGCAACGGGTGGATCAACTTATCTATGGTCGTCAACCCCATCCGACCCTTCACTTTCAAGTCAAACCACTTCTCCTACAATTCATGTTCATCCATTAGTAAATACAACTTATTCTGTAATCATTACAAAAGCCGGAAGCAATTCGTTTTGCCCTAACAATGTCACTACCCTAACCTCCACAGTCTCCATCAATCCCCTTCCGGCTTTCACTTTATCCTCTACTAGCGATCATTGCAATTTGGCTGATGGCACTGCTATCGCTCATATCACAAGCACTTCGGGTCAGTTTTCTTTTCAATGGAATACCCTCCCCACTCCCCAAACCAACGATACGGCCACCAATTTAGCCTCTGGAAATTATATTCTTACTGTCACCGACACTACTGGCTGTCTTTCTCTAGACTCCGTCACCGTACTTTTAGACACCATTTTATTCCCCCAAATCATTGGTCCACCAATATTATGCTCTGGAACTACCGCTATATTAAGCACCTCAACAAACTACTCCACCTATCTCTGGTCAACCAATGCAACCACACCTACTATTACTGTTTCCCAGGGAGGCTTATACACCCTCTTGGTCCATTCTAATGGATGCTCAGGCTCCGACTCTTTGCTCTTGACTGGCATTAACGTTCCTCTACCTATCATTAATGGTCCCATCTACATTTGCCAAGGTGACACTCAAACACTAACCCTCAACAACCCCTACAACAGCCAATTGTGGTCAACCAATGCCACGACTCCTACCATCACTATCAACACAGGTGGAACCTATTCTGTAACAGTTTACGACACCAATCAATGCTCTGCTAACACAAGCATTACTATCATTCAAAAATACGGCCCGACACTTCACCTCTTTTCTACCAGTGACATTTGCGACCACCTCAACGGAACAGCTACTGTGGTCGCTCAAAACGGCATCGGAAACTATTCCTATAGTTGGAGCAATGGCCAAACCACCGATTCTATCGGAGGCTTAGCTTCAGGGGCTTATAATGTAACTGTCACCGATAGTCTTTGTATTACCACTGCCTCTATCAATGTTAATGAAATCCCCGGCCCCACAGCCAATTTCTTTTACAATCCTACCACACCCTCCTATGATTTCCAACCCGTTAAAGTCATTTTCTACGACCTTTCCATCGGCAACATTATCACTTGGCTATGGTATCCTGGCGATGATGGAAACAACAATAACACCTCCGAATTCTCCCACTACTACAACAACTCTGGCACCTATTTGGTCACCCTTATTGTCACCGACACCAATGGCTGCATCGATTCCATCTCTAAAAACCTAATTGTTGTCGACGAATTCGATTTATTCGTCCCCAATGCTTTCACCCCCAATTCCGATGGCACTAACGATGGCTTCTCTGCTCAAGGTGTTGGAGTTAATCCCGACAAATTCGAATTGACCATCTTCGATCGCTGGGGCGAAACCGTTTTTCACACCCACATCTGGCAGGGGACTCGCTCTGAACCTTGGAATGGCACCTTTAAAAACACCGGAAACGATGCCTTCGAAGGCGTTTATATTTATAGCATCCTCGTTTCCGACCTCGTAGGGAAAGCCCATCAGTTCTACGGTAAAGTCGTCTTACTTCATTAAGCGCAATACCCCCGAAAATCCACCAAAATCAAGGTTTCCAGCAAGCCTTTAGCCTAAAAAACCACTCTTCCCTTCAACCTTCACTCAAATTAACCTTCCACCTTTCTTCATATCAACTTTATAATTCTTGAAAAATATCTTACTTTTGCTCCATTCTTTTAAACAACACCACTATGGAGCAACAAGATAAATATGTACACAGCATGGACTGGGGCAAGGACGAATTCTCTTTCGACAACATGCGCAATTACCGCAAATACCAATACGACTTAATTGGCAAATACATCGGCACCAACATTCTTGAAGTCGGCAGCGGCGATCGAAGCTTCACCAAACAAATCATCACCGAAAACCCCAACATCACCCGCCTCCATTCCATCGAACCTTCCGAAACCTTATACGATATGCACAAATCCAACTTCGTATTCCCCGATTTCGCCACTTTCGGATGCACCGACCTCTTCGATTTAAGCCTTGAACAAACCGGACTCTTCGACACCGCCATTTTCATACACGTTCTCGAGCACATCCAAGACGACAAAAAAGCCCTCGACCATGTCTTCGACCTCGTAAAACCAGGTGGATACGTCCTCGTCGAAGTCCCTGCAATGCCTTCCCTCTTTTCCGTCCACGACGAAATCCTCGGCCACTTCCGTCGCTACAACAAAACCCACCTCCGTTCCATCATCGACATAAAAAAATACGAAATCACCAAACTATGGTACCAAGACCCCATCGGAGTCTTTGGCTCATGGTATTTCTTTAAAATGAAAAAGATTAAAGTTAAGAGCGACGAAGGCCTAAATCTCGCTAAAAACCAAGGTGGCATCTACGACAAATACGTCATCCCCTTCGAAAAACAAATCGAGCGCCTCATTACCTTCCCTTTCGGTTTAAGCTTAACCGTTATTTTGAAGAAAAGAGGATAGTTGAAAGACGGCAGTTGTATGCCACTTAAAGGCTTATAAATTCCAATTTTTAAAACCCATGGAGTGTGCCTAAATTGCTTTGTTCGGCTTAGGCTACAGCCTAAGCCAAATCTATCTTAATAGCTTTGCCTTAACACTTAATCGTTTCCCAAAGAATATCATCTATCCAATTAACCTTCTTGAAATTTTCGTCCTATTATACAACTTAAACCAATATAGATATTGCGAACTTAGGATGGAATCTCATCCGAATGGGACGAATTATACTATGATCTTATTTCGATGCCAGTCCTTTTTATTTCTATAACAAAAGGAGTGTTCGAATTGAAATCTTCATTTGATATTGGATGAGGCTCAATTCGTGTATCAACTTGAGAAGCAAGCAACATAAGCTGAACCTGCAAGTCAAACTTATCATTATCTTTCAGATGGTCGAAAACCAAAGCAATATCAATATCACTTTCTTTTCGCTCACTATTGTTGGCATACGAACCAAAAAGTATGGCTTTTTTAACACCCTTATGATACTTTTTGATTAGAGTTATATATTGGTTTATTGTTATATTAATTCCTTTATCCATAGTCGGTAGGCTTTTAATTCCATTATCCATTTGCTTGTATATTCAAAAGTACACATCTTCTGAAAACTTAATTTATAGTCATCATATCTGGCGTTAATATTGAAAGCCGTAACAGTTACTAAAAATACTTTTTGCTCTTTAGTTACTTTCATTTCAGCTAATTCGGCAAGTCTGAGTAAATTATGTATATAGGGAGGATAATCTTGTTTCGATTTTAAGTAATAAGCTTTCAAAAGCTTCTCAATCATCAGATGTCCCACAAATAATGCCCAATTATATCGTTTAGTTTCAAACATAGCATTCATGGTTTCAAAATCATCATCAGATGTTTCAACCCAATATTTGACTAGCTTTTCTATATCAATTTGATGCTTTTTCATAAGGCAAAATTAAAGAAATTTTCTTACACTCACCAATTACTATAACAAGATACTTTTCCAAATGCCACTTGACTCCGCTTAGGCTCCTCTCTATGTCCTTCTCCTTTATTAAAAGCTTTGCCTTAACACTTAATCGTTTCCCAAAAAATATCATCTATCCAATTACCCTCCTTAAATTTCCGTCCTATTATACAACTTAAACCAATATAGATATTGCGAACTTAGGATGGAATCTCAACCTAAACCTCAACCTCAACCTAAGAAGTATTTTCAGAAAGCAGGATTAATTGTCCGCATGAATAATGTCTCGCTAAATAATTCTTCGTCAGTGTTCTTATTGATATACACCCGCCTTATATGGTTCTTTTTCTTTGAACCAATTTTTTTTGTCTTAATAATTTCCACCCTTTGTGCGTGCTTATCAAATATCAAAACATGCTTTTCTTTGGTTAAATGAAGTATAGCCCACTCAACATACCAATCCTCTTGGTATTTATTGTTAATGCCATCATTGAAAGGAATGTAGTTAGCCGAAAACAAAGCAGTATCATTTTTACTCTCTCTAAGTTGACGTAACACTAAATTTTTAACTCTTAAGTCATACGCTTCGAGACCCTTTGTCCCGTATTTCGAGTAAACATTAAAAAGAGAAGTCGTGTCGGTGTAGATTGTCAGGCTATCGAAATAAAATTTCACAACTTCAGCCTTGGGCTCAAAGTCCAATTTAATAGTTTGAGCACTTACTAACATTGTTAGCAATAAAAAGCAATATATTAGAAAAGTTCTCAAGTTCATTAACGGGTTGAGTGTTTGTTTAGTATTGCAGCTAAGGGTTGCGGCTTGGCGAAGGTGGCGATTTTCACCACAAATGTTGATGCGGAGAACCAAACTTTGATTAACCACAAATGTGTCTGCGGAGCACTGAATCGCCACTTTTGCCAAACCCGTGTTGTGCCTTCGTGCTTTTCTTGTTCATTTTCTAAATGATTACCTCAATGTCATTATTTCAATTTTCATATAGGGATAGTAAGGCAGAGTTGAAAGTTTTTTGTCTACGTCCGATTTGTCGTTAGCAATTAGCACCAAGTATATTCCAGCGGTGTCTGCCTTTATATAGGAGGCCAAAAGTGACCCATTTTCTTCCCACTCCTTTATTATTTCTTGCTCTTTTGGTAATAATTTTATTCTTGTTTCATTGTCTAATCCTTGTAAAAGGATATCAATCATAAATTTATTCATTGTTATTATTGTTCTGTTGCCTACTCTATTCGGTTTTCAGCTTTCCCCGTTTTTTATTTTGTCAAAGTTGATTTTTTTTGAAGTCAGTTTCATGTTTATTTGTCACCCAAGCATGAGGCATAACAATTGGCTTGCCGAATAAAACCTTCGGCTATATTTACTATATCCAAAAGTTGAAATACATATTTATATTTTTCTATCTTATTCATATTTAATACAATAAACAAATAATATAGGAATTAAAGGGTTTATTCATCTTTATCATTTCCATCAGAAAAACATGCGTATATATTTCAAAATTAAATAAAGTTCAAAAATACAAATAATATCCACTAATCATCAAAATAAAATTCATCTTGCTAAATCCCATCTAACTAGCTGAATATTAAATCAAAAAAACATAAAAAACTATCCTTCGGACTTATGTTCAAAGAAATCAAATTTATGCTTGTATCGAAAAAATTTATATGAACAT
>CAIXTV010000051.1 GCA_903922465.1 uncultured bacterium | reverse complement strand
GGCTTGGGTCTTCCCCCTAAACAACTAAACAACTAAACAGCTAAACAGCTAAATACCTAAATCAGCGTTCTGTTTTTCCCTCTTCTGGATTTAGGGGGTGGGTGAATTGAGAATATAAAGTAATAAAGTTAAGGGTATAATGCTTTCTGAATTTTCTTAAAAGTTGCATTTACTAATTGAACTTACGGAGTTATTTCATTTAAAAGAACACCAAATTATAAATGATGATATTATTTTTCCCGATAGTGATAATTATTAGATTTGTTTTTTTAGATTTGTCATCTTTTTTAGATTTGTCAACTTTTTAAAAGTTGACAAATCTTCACTCATAACAATAAACAAAATATGAAAATCAATTTATACAACAACGAATTTTCGAAAATGCTCGTTCACAGAGAAGCAGTAGTTCTCCCTATCTATCTGCTTATTGCCGAAGGTATAACTTACGATTCTATGTCTGCACTTATTATGGAAAGTTACATAGATATTCCCACTTATGGAAATGAGTTAACCGTGAAATGTTTTTACTCAATGTTTAATGACCAAGAAGAGGGAGAAGTCATAGCAAAACAATTGGAAATGGTTTTCAATACTGTAAAAAAAACACTGAAAATAAAACATAAAAATAAAAATGATTTAATAATAATAGCCAATTTCAAAACCATGATTGATTTTTCTAAAACTATGATGTTGAAGAAATATGAAAGTTTTTTAAGGTCATTAAATTTATTTTTTTTATTACCTCTAGTGAAGGATAAGGTATTGGAAGTTATATCAATGGATTGTTTTTCCAATAAAAAACTGGAACATGCTTACATTATGGGAATTCGACAAACAATTACCGAGCATAATGCTTTTCTTTCATTCGATCAAATTATCGAAGAATTGTTTCCTTTCAAAACACTCTCAGATTCTGAAATTGATTCTTCAGGATTCATTAAAATACCACTTTGGGACTTCCCTCCCCTGATAGGTTTAACTTACGAACAAATAAAATACACAAGAGAAAACCTCCAGTCTTCATTATCGCTTTTCCAATCAGAATTAAGCGAACTCTCCGACCAACTCTTCAAACTAAGTTTTACAACTGAAAACCTGCATCAAATAAATCAATTGTGCACCGAGAAGATAATTCCCCATATATCACCCTTACAACAAACTATTGATGAATGCATCTACATTAGTAAAGCCAGAAATCAATTACCCAAAAAATTTAATCTTCGATTATGCTTAGGCATTGCTTCAGCAGATACTATAATTAGTTTTTATGAAAAAACAGAAGTTTTATTGCCTTATGTATCAAACGAAATAAAAGACCAGGCAGGCAAACATATTGACATGAAATCGAGTCATATTTTTGTGTATTGCGAAATATATGAAATGGACGAAATCCAGGAAGTAATTTCAACTTCCGTTTCTGATGCAATGACTAAAACTTAGCATCATCCTTAATAAAATAATAATTACTCAAAAAACAGCCCAACATGAAAAACAAAAATTGGTACTTAGGATTCCTTGGATTTATGGGATTAATGGGATTTTCATTTATAAAAAGCGGAAATGCAATTGATGCCTTATGGTTCTTATGGATATTGTGGTTTCTATATTTTATACCCGCAAAAAAGAAAGATTAATTCATGCTATAAAAACCCAGTGATAGCTAGGCAGAATTTGTAATTCTGTACCGAACAAAAAATAATTTGTAATTATTTCTCAAGCTTACTGCATATAATAATTCAATATTATTTCCTGATTTTAATTCATATTATTTATTTTTGTAAGATAAAAACTCAAAGCATGAATTTCAGTTATTACAATAAAAACACTTCAAATATTAATTTCAAGAACGAATTATATAGTTTTCATCCGAACATCATATTAGCCGATACGGTTAAGTATCAATCAATGGGAGCATGTAACATATTAAACTACACCGACCTTGATGACTTTAAAGAGGACTTTATAGTTACAATTGCAACCCGTAGGTGGGGTAAAGATGGAGAGCATGATAATAGCATGAATTCACTTGCTGAACAATACAAGCTTTTCGAAAAGTTTAATAAATCAAAAAGGAAAAGCAGAGATGAATTAATATTTATGGGCAAATTTAAAAAGTCTATAAACTCTATAAAAAACTACTTAAGAATAGAGGATGAAAACTATCTAACAGAATATAATATATTAGAAGTTATTCCCTTTTATAAAGAAGATGTGTTGAAATTAAAACTGCAGGATTTTTATGAAGGAAGAGAAATACAAGAGGTCTATATTCGTGAAATAGCAAATGAAATGATAGCTTATGAAAACTTATTGTCGTTTGACATGAGTGTTGAAGAACATTTCAAATATTCCATTTCTGGCGATGATGAGAACAAGGGTTTTGATTTTATTAAAATTCCATTATGGAGGTTTCCTGTGTTTAAAGGCATAACTTATCCTCAAATAAAGCATATTAGAGAAGACCTCAAACCAAAGCTTTTACCTTTTAAAAAAACACTAAAAGAACTGAAGGATGCGCTTTACAGGCTTTCGTTTTCCGAAAATAACATGCAACAGATAAAGCAATTGTGTAAGGACAAAATGTACCATAATATAGCTCATGTTCAGGAATCGATAAACGATAGTCTATATATTAGTCAGCAGCGTAATAAATTTAACAGTGAACAGGGAGCTGATTTCTGTTTAGGAATAGCATCTGCCGAAACCCTGCTCGATTATTTTGAAAAGACTGAAATTGTATTGCCTTATGTTGCAAATGAAATAAAACAACAGCTTGCAAAACATATTGCGTTAAATACCACCTATATATTCACCTATTATAAGATCTTTATAGATGAGCAATCCTCATATATTTAAAAAATTCAAGGAAATATATTTGCTTTAAACATTCTATTATTTGAAATTTTCGAATAAAAACAGATTTAATTATATTTCATTTTGTATTTTTGTTTCTGTTTTGGATAATATTTACTTGAACAATAAACTATCATCAATAAAAATCAAATGACAACAGAAGAAAAAAAGCTTAAGAAAGTCAGAAAACCTAAACTAGTAGAAACCCATCCATTAAATGATATTGAAATAATTGATGATTTGATTGTTAATAATAAACCTCTTCCTGATGAAATTCCCCAAACTAAAAGCATCCTTGAGCCAAAAACAATAAAAATAAAAAAAAGTAAAACAGATCCGTGTCAATACAATCTGTTTGATGTATTGGTGTAAAATCAAATGTCACTGTACAATGTCCCTTGAATAAAACAGAACCATGAAGATTATTTTTTACAATATACTTTATTCAAAAATAAAATTAGAGAAAGAAATAAATAATATTCATTTGTCTCTTTTGCTGTCCGATTGTTTAACACTTGAATCAATAATTCCTGTGTTCTATAGATTGTATAATCGATTACCTTTCATTAAGGATGAATTGATTGTAGATAATTTTGGGATTAAATTTAAACATATTGATGAAGCTTATGAGTTTTCACAAGAAGTAAAAATCAGTATTCCCTTCTATAAAAGAGTAAAACAAAAAAGAAATAAATCAAAAGCTGAGTTGAAGTTTATTGACAAATACAATAAAGCAATCAAAATGTTCAGGGATGAACTTATAGCACAAAACGACCATTTTTTAAATCATTTTGAATTAATGGCATTACTGCCTTTTATAGAAGACAAAACATTTCTCCCTGTGTATGATGAATATGAAGGCGATGACAACCAAGAACATAAATACATCAAAGACATTGCAAATGTCTTGATAAATAGAGAAAACATCCTCCTACTCGATCAATATATTGAAGAAATATTTCCATATTCTAAACTTCCTTCATTCGACAAAGCATCAAACGGATTTATTAAAATTCCTCTTTGGGATTTTCCTTTCATTAAAGGCTTATCATATCTTGAGCTCAAATATACAAAAGAAGAACTTAAACAAATATTAGTTCCGTTTAAATCGGGGCTAAAAGAACTTAGCGAACAACTTAGTGTTTTATCTTATTCTGAAGACAATTTCACTCAAATTGAACAAATCGTTAAGGATAAGATCTTAAATGACATAGCCCCCATCCAACTGTCGATAAACGAAAGTTTGTATTTGTGTAAACTCCGAAATCAACAGGGTGATAAATCAAAATTTAAGTTATGTTTGGGTATTAGTTCAGCTGAGAATATTGTAAGTTTTTACGAAAAAGCTGAAATACTTTTACCTTATGTAGCAAATGAAACAAAACAAAACCTAATCAAACATATGGATATAAATACATGTTCCGTATTTATGTATTATGAAATCCATTATCCAGATCCTGAATAAATAACAATGGCTCTTTTAGATAATTCTATTCCAAAAAGGCATTAAAACACCTTCTCTGCTATACTTCTGACATTGTTCGATTTCCCCATCGTGTAGTAATGCAACACAGGCACTCCCCTACTCTTTAGTTCTTTCGATTGCATGGTGCACCATTCTATTCCTACTTGCGCTGCGGATTTATTGTCTGCACATTTTTCTATTTCACAGGCAAGTTCATAAGGAATATCAATATGAAAGGTCTGAGGGAGGGTTAGCAATTGTCCTTTCGTAGTAATGGGCTTTAAACCTGGAATAATTGGCACCATTATTCCAGCATTTCGACAGGCATCAACAAAATCGAAATACTTCTGATTATCGAAAAACATTTGAGTTACGATATAAGAGGCGCCTGCTTCTATTTTCCGCTTAAGATGTAACAAATCGGCTTGCATATTGGGTGCTTCGCTATGCTTTTCAGGATAACCTGCCACACCTATATCGAAATTGGTAGGGTTTTTATTTTCAATATCTTCTGTTAGATATATCCCTTTATTCATATTCACAATCTGCTGAACCAAATCAATAGAATGCGCATGTCCGTCAGGTTCGGGAGAGAAGAACTTCTCGTGTTTCAAAGTATCCCCACGTATGGCAAGGAGATTATGAATATCTAAAAAGTGCATATCAATCAGGGCATTCTCTGTATCTTCTTTGGAGAATCCCCCACAAATAATATGAGGAACAATTTCGACTTTATATTTATACTTTATAGCCGCAGAAATCCCAACAGTACCGGGTCGTTTGCGGATAACATTCTTTTCCAACAGACCATTTTCCCGCTTCTTATAAATGATTTCCTCACGATGATAAGTAACATTGATATAAGCCGGATTGAAATCCATCAGAGGGTCAATAGCATTATAAATGGTTTGTATTGTATCGCCCTTCATAGGAGGCAGTAACTCGAATGCGAACAAAGTAGTATCGGATTGCTGTATGGCGTCAGAAATTTTCATGAAAAGAATTAAATAAAAAAGATAAATTAATAATTGATGGTCGAAGCCAGTTGTTTCTCAACAAGTTTAAGGGGAATTTGTTTACGCTCTGCATAATTTACTACCTGATCTTTGCTAATCCGGGCAAGATTGAAATACTGAGCTTCAGGATGCGCAAAATAATATCCACAAACAGAAGCAGCTGGATACATGGCAAAGTTTTCGGTTAGCGTTATGCCACAATTCTTTTCAACATCCATCAATTGAAAGAGGCTTTGCTTTTCGGAATGGTCGGGACAAGCAGGATAACCCGGCGCCGGACGTATTCCCTGATAGTCTTCTTTCAACATACGTTCGACATGCATCTTTTCGTTAGAAGCATATCCCCAAAAGTCGCTGCGCACTTTGTAATGAAGCAATTCAGCAAAGGCTTCAGCAAGACGATCGGCAAGAAACTTAAACAACATAGCACTATAATCGTCGTTTTGTTTTTCATAGTAATCGACCCACTTTTCGAGCCCCACTCCTGCTGTAACTGCAAACATTCCAATGTAATCCTGATAGGCTTGGGGCGCAATAAAATCGGCTAATGAAAGATTGGGAACTCCTTTTTCTTTCTCTTGCTGGTTACGAAGAAAATGAAGTGTAGCCAAAGCCTTTCCCCTTGTTTCATCTTCATAAACATTTACATCTTCCTTGATGGAATTGGCAGGATAAATAGCAAGAACTGCATTTGCAGTGAGTTTGTTTTTGGCAACAATTTCGTCGAGCATCTTTTGAGCATCATTAAATAGCTTTGTTGCCTCTTCTCCCTTAATAGGATCTGTTAAAATGGCAGGATATTTCCCACTCAGTTTCCAGCTATGAAAAAAGAAAGTCCAATCGATGCATTCCCTGATTTCTGAAAGGGGATAATTGTTCAAGACTTTCACACCAGTGAAGGCAGGTTTAGGAGGAATGTTCTTATCCCAGCTTATCTTCATCGCATTATTGCGTGCCGCATCTATCGGAATGTAAGTTGTGGCTGCTTTTTGAAGCTGATAGTCTTCTCTTGCTTTATGATATTCAGTTTTAATATTCTCAACAAAAGAAGGTTTCTGATCATCCGATAGCAAAGCACTCACCACAGGAATGCATTGAGAAGCATCCTTAACATACATCACAAAAGGAGCATATTCGGGCGAAATCTTAACGGCAGTATGTATCTTAGAAGTAGTAGCCCCTCCAATCAGCAGGGGAATTGTAAATCCCTGACGTTGCATTTCTTTTGCAACATGCACCATTTCTTCGAGAGAGGGAGTAATTAAACCGCTCAGGCCAATTACATCCACATTTTTCTCAATAGCAGTTTGTAGGATAATATCTGAAGGCACCATCACACCCAAATCTATCACTTCATAATTGTTGCAGGCAAGTATTATGCCCACAATGTTTTTACCAATATCGTGTACATCACCTTTAACGGTTGCCAGTAAAACCCTTCCGGCTTTATGTTGTTCGCCACTTAAGGCTTGTTCCTGTTCAATGAAAGGTTGCAGCAATGCAACAGCTTTCTTCATCACGCGGGCACTCTTGACCACTTGTGGGAGAAACATTTTGCCTGAACCAAACAAATCGCCCACAACACTCATCCCCTTCATTAAGGGTCCCTCAATGATGTCGAGAGAACGGGGATAAGAAGAACGTATTTCAGTAATATCTTCTAAAATAAATTCATCAATTCCCTTTATTAATGAATGTGCTAAACGTTCAGCCACGGGCTCTTTACGCCATTCGAGCACCAGTTTTTCCTTTGCAGGGTCTTGTTTCAGGTGTTCGGAATACATCAACAAGCGTTCGGTGGCATCAATACGACGGTTGAGCACCACATCTTCCACCAGGTTGCGGAATTCTAGGGGAATTTCATCATAAATAAGCAAAGCTCCTGCATTGACAATGCCCATATCCATGCCGGCAGCAATGGCATAATAAAGAAAAACCGAATGTATGGCTTCGCGAATCTGATTGTTCCCCCTGAAAGCAAAAGAAAGATTACTCACTCCCCCGCTCACTTTGGCATAAGGAAGGTTTTCCTTAATCCATCTTACGGTTTGAATAAATTCTACCGCATAATTATTATGTTCCTTAATTCCGGTGGCAATGGCAAGGATGTTGGGATCGAAATAAATATCTTCAGCTTTGAAATCAAGCTGTTGGGTTAATATATTATAAGCCCGTTGGCAAATAGCAATGCGATGTTCGAAGGTGGTTGCCTGACCGGTTTCGTCGAAAGCCATCACGATGAGGGCAGCACCATAGCGTTTAATGGTTTTAGCCTGTCGAATGAAGTTCTCTTCGCCTTCTTTCAGGCTGATGGAATTCACTACCGCTTTACCTTGCACACATTTTAGCCCTGCTTCCAAAACGCTCCATTTGGAAGAATCTATCATGATGGGAATTTTGGAAATATCGGGGTCGCTGGCAAGCATATTGAGGAAGGCTGTCATTTCATTTACGGCATCCAGCATGGCATCGTCCATATTCACATCGAGAATTTGCGCGCCCCCCTCTACCTGCTGACGGGCAACCTGCAAAGCATCTTCATATTTCTTATCGCGTATGAGTTGAGCAAACTTCTTGGAACCCGAAACATTGGTGCGTTCTCCGATATTAAT
>CAIXTV010000050.1 GCA_903922465.1 uncultured bacterium | reverse complement strand
GTTGCTTCCAATACTAGGAGGCGTTTTGTCCCCACCAGAATAAGTAATTGTTGGATCAGGATTAACTGCATTTCCACAAGCATCAGTAATATGATAGCTATAAGTTACAGCCCATGCGCATTTATCTGAAGGAGAAGGGGTACCTGATTTTACAACTGTGATAACTCCACCACAAGCATCAGTATATAATGCAGCAATGTCCCCTATTGTTGGTCCAGCAGGAGCAGCGCAAAGGTTCATGCCTGTGCTGCCTGTTGGTAATATTCCTGTTAAAGCAGGAGCAGTCAAATCCTTCCCCGAGTAAGTTATATGATTTGTATTTCCATTATGGCAAGCATCTTCAATCAAATAGTCATAAGTAACACTCCAGCCACCACAATTATCTCCGGTAACTCCGGTTGTAGTTTTTGTAACTGAAATTGTTCCTGGGCAATTGTCTTCATAAAGTGCAGCTATTTCGGCTTCGGTTTTGCCAATGGTAGCTGTTGGTTTACATGCGTCAGCATTTAATACATCAGCAGGCCAACTTTCACCAGTTTTAAGGGTAGGAGCTGTAGTGTTAACAAAATGTATAGTTGCACTGCCACTCATGTCAACTTCACATCCGGTAGTAGTGTTTTTAGCGTGTACTGTATAAACAGGTGATACATCACATCCGTTATCTGTTACACTCCATGTTAGGCTTCCTCCTGTTCCATTTTGAGTCGAAACAGCACTCACTCCTTTATATAATGTGTATTCATAATTAGAACCGGATTGAGATCCACTTAAAGTAACATCTCTATTAACCCCAGGGCACACTGTTGTTGAACCAGAGACGATAAACAAAGTTGGCAATGGGTTTACAGTTATAGTTACAATATTACTGTACATACCAAATGTCCCAGCTATTACTTTGACTAATATTCCTAAATTATTATCCCAAACCCAATAATAACAAGAAGTTACTGCGTAACGTCGAAAGGATGTTGTGACTGTGAGATCACCAGGGTCATAACTTTGTGTAAATGCGATATCATGAGTAATTGTTGCAGGAGGATAAAAACTTAAACTTGTACTAGATTCCCATTCATAAGAAACGTCATCACATATGTTACCGATCGGATTGATAAGTACTGCTAGGTTTCCTGTTATTAAATCAGGATTAAATGGATTACATCCAGAGTTAGTTGTAGGTGTAATAATATTAAAATTGCTTAAATATTGTGCACTTACATTGTTAAATGCTGTGTAAAAGAAGAATAAGGAAAACAATAAGATTAAACTTTTCTTCATTTTAAGTTTTGTGTAAATACTTTTCATATTATTGATTTTTAAAATTAATGAATCGATATATTTACGCTTGTCGAATATATCTTAGCCGATCTTTCAGGATCTGTGCATTGTACGCTGACAACGCGCCTAAAATAAGTCGTCCTAGTAACATTCCCAGGGTTATAATCCTTAGTCGCAGCTAAATTGCTTTTAAGGTCTTTAGTAAAGGCAATATCAGAGGCTGATTGCCATTCGTAGTTTATATTCGGACATTTGCTGCCTCCATTATCAGTAATGATTACTTCCGTTCCGGTAATAATGCCCGGATTGAAAGCTACTGCACTGCTAATAGACGCTGGTGTAGTGAGTTTATTCACGCTAAACACTTGCGCATCAGCATGAATTAGAAAAACAAGGAAGAGGGATAGCGTAGCCACTGGCTTTAGCATCCCTCTAATACAAATTGTAATGTTGAGTTTTTTCATTTTTTTTGAAATTGGTTAATAAAAAATACTTAATGTGAATACAGAGTCGACACATCCGAAAAGGCCTTGTGGCATCATCGCTTGTTTAGCCTGCCAAATGCCTATGGAAACAAAGAAGCAAGCAAATGAAAAACTTAAATTAAAAATTTGCTTCACTTCGTTTTCGGTTACGAAAGCAACTTCAGCTATGAAGAGAGGCTCTTTCTTTGTT
>CAIXTV010000049.1 GCA_903922465.1 uncultured bacterium | reverse complement strand
CATCGGTTGCTGTCCATGTCCTCTTGTCTGACTGGATGCAGCCTGCACCGGTATGAGCATTAGTAACAACTACTGAAGGTGTACTGCATACGTCTGTAAATGTAGGAGCAGTGTAAGCGGCTCCGATAGCAGCTGGCAATGGGTTACAACCTATGTTGGCATCTGCGCCTTCAGCTGTAGTAACAGCAGGGACTGTCTGGTCTTTCCCAGAATAAGTAATATGCTCAGTAATCCCATTATGGCAAGCATCTTCAATCAAATAATCATAAGTAACACTCCAGTTACAATTATCTCCGGTTACTCCGGTTGTAGTTTTAGTAACAGAAATTGTTCCGGGGCAATTATCTTCATAAAGTGCGGCTATTTCGGCTTCAGTTTTACCAATAATACCTGTTGGTTTACATGCATTGGCATTTAAAACATCAGCAGGCCAGTTTTCTCCTGTTTTAAGAGTAGGAGCTGTAGTATTAACAAAGTGTATTGTTGCACTGCCTGTCATATCTACTTCACAATTGGTGGTAGTGTTTTTAGCATGTACAGTATAAACAGGAGATACATCACATCCATTATCTGTTACACTCCAGGAAAGGCTTCCACCGGTCCCTGTTTTTGTAGATACAGCACTGGCTCCTTTATATAAAGTATATTCATAATTAGAGCCGGATTGAGATCCACTTAAAGTAACATTAGTTGAAACTCCAGGGCAAACCGATGTTGATCCACCAACACTAAATAAATTTGGCAAGGGGTTTACAGTTATTTTTATTTTATTACTAACACTGAAATCATCCCAGACCGGGTCTATGCATGCTCCAAATGCCCAACGTCTGAACCATAATGTAGACGTTAAATTACCGGGGTCATAATCTTTTGTAAATGCAACTGGAGTCCAGCTAGTAGGTGGAAAATTATTTCCAGTTGTTGATGATTCCCAAACATATGTTACTGCAGTACACGTTATTCCTCCTGTTATAGTAACATCTGTTCCTGTTATTCCTCCTGGGGCAAATGGATAATTACATCCAACTGATGGAGAAGGAGCAGTCAAATCATTTCCACTTAATGTTTGCGCACTTACATTCCCCAGAAATAAGAAAAACAAGAGAACAAACAGCATTGGTGCCATTAGTTTCTTCATACTTAAATTTGTGTAGAAATTTTTCATATTATTGTTTTTTAATTTAATGAATCGTTATTTTTATACCACCAGCTGTACTTTGTGCCGATCTTTCAGGATCTGTACATTGAACGCTTACTACTCGACGGAAATAAGTTGTTTTTGTAACATTCCCAAGATTGTAATCCTTAGTAAAAGCTAAATTGCTTCTAAGGTCTTTAGTAAAGGCAATATCTGAAGCTGACTGCCATTCGTAGGAAACATTAGGGCAGGTGCTGCCTCCATTATCAGTGATGATTACTTCAGTTCCGATAATTACACCGGGATTGAAAGCAACCGAATTGCTAATAGTGGCAGGTGCCGTAATTTTATTCACGCTGAACACCTGCGCATCAGCATGAATTAGGAAAACAAGGAAGAGGGAGAGCGTAGCCACTGGCTTTAGCATCCCTCTAATACAAATTGTAATGTTGAGTTTTTTCATTTTTTTTGAAATTGGTTAATAAAAAATACTTAATGTGAATACAGAGTCGACACATCCGAAAAGGCCTTGGGGCATCATCGCTTGTTTAGCCTGCCAAATGCCTATGGAAACAAAGAAGCAAGCAAATGAAAAACTTAAATTAAAAATTTGCTTCACTTCGTTTTCGGTTACGAAAGCAACTTCAGCTATGAAGAGAGGCTCTTTCTTTGTT
>CAIXTV010000048.1 GCA_903922465.1 uncultured bacterium | reverse complement strand
TTCACAAAATGTTTCTCCTGTATATCGTCGTTTACCTTTAACTTCACAAACCTATTTTTTAATTACAAGCATTGAAAAATACAAACCTTATTTATTGAAATATTGTGCCGGTACCCGTGAAGGGGAATCGGAAACAAAGGGCCCTTTTCCTTTTAGTATCAGCTAAAGACTTTCAGGGTGTAATGGGTTATTAGGTTAATAAGTTATTGGTTACTAGGTATTTCTTGGTGAATCTTAGAGTTCTTAGAGTCTTTGTGGCATTCTTATTTTCCTCATCAGGACTTTGAATATATGATAATATACATGCCATGAAGTGATAGCTATAAAACTGAGCTGTCAGTTTTGTTTTGCTCATCCATAGACTTATTGAGAAAGAGGTTTAAATGAAGATACCCATAAATTAATAAGACAATACATTCCTAAAAAAAGCGAATTCAAAAATTATAATGATATGATTATACAAGAAATACAAGAAAAAATAAATAGAAGACCAAGAAAAAAACTTAACTTCAAAGCCCCAATTCAAATATTTTTTAATCTAGTGGCATGAAATATTGCATTTGCGAGTTGAATCAGCCTTTAGAAAATAAAATTACAAAACAATTGAAAATTGGAAATAAATAATTATTTTTGGGAGTTATTTGTACGCATAAAAAAAAGGCGACTTGCGCCGCCTTAAATGTTTTCACAACGGAATAATCCTTATTGTGATTAGCTTCATTTTGTGCTGCAAATATAGAAATTAATTTAATATAACATTGATATTATGAAAAAGATTTTAGGGTTAGATTTAGGTTCTGCATCCATTGGATGGGCTTTAATTGAGGAAGACAAAGAAAACAAAAGAAAAATATTGGGTATAGGTAGCCGTATAATCCCTTATGAAGGTACAGAAGGAAAAGATTTTGCTAAAGGAACTGGTGAAAGTCGGAATTCATTAAGGACCTTTGCGCGAACAGCGCGAAAAGGATATGATCGCTATCAATTACGCCGTAAGTTTTTAGTAGAAATACTCATTAAAAACAATATGATGCCTGATGATATTCTGAAAAATCTCCCTAAAATGCAACTTTGGGAACTACGAAGTAAAGCTATTAACCAACAAATATCTTTAAGTGAATTAGGACGTTTATTGCTTTGGCTCAATCAAAAAAGAGGATATAAAAGCGGCAGAAGTGATGCTAACTTTGACAAAAAGGATACGGAGTATGTCGCAACTGTAAAAAGCAGGCATGAGAAAATTAAAGAAGAAAATCTAACTATTGGACAGTATTTTTATCATGAACTTGAAAAAGAGGAATTTTTCAAAGTAAAAGAGAATATTTTTCCACGAGAAGCATATATAGAGGAATTTGACGCCTTATGTAAAAAACAACAACAATATTATCCTAATGAATTATCTAATGACTTAATTAAGAAAATCAGAAACGAAATAATTTATTATCAACGACCCTTGAAATCGCAAAAAGGTTTAGTTTCAATATGCGAATTTGAAGGTTTCTGGGCAAAAAAAGATAATAAAGAATATTTTGTCGGACCAAAGGTAGCCCCAAAAAGTTCACCTCTTTTTCAGCTTGTTAAAATGTGGGAGAATGTTAATAATATAAAGATTAATACTCGTAGAGGAGAAGAAATTCTAATTACTACCGAGCGAAAATTGGCTTTATTTAATCACTTAGACAATAATGAAAAACTCACACAAACCGATCTTTTAAAAATTCTGGGTTTAAAAAAAGAAGATTGTTATGTAAACAAACAATTAGCTAAAGGGATTATTGGTAATATTACAAAAAACGCCATTAGACAATGTTTCCCCAATTCTGAAACATATGAACATTTGCTTGACCTTAATTTAGATATTATTCAAACCAAAGAAGAAGGTTACTTATATGATAAACAAACCGGAGAAATTTTAAATGCAAAACCCATTCAATTCATTACTCCTAAAGTTGAAAAAGATACTTTTTATCAATTATGGCATATTATTTATTCCATTAATGAAATAGAAGAATGCAGTAACGTATTACAATCAAAATTTAAAATTGACAAACAAACAGCCGATAAATTAGCTTCAATTGACTTTACAAAACATGGATTTGGGAACAAATCGGCAAAAGTAATTAGGAATATACTTCCTTATTTAATGGAAGGGGATGATTATAGTGAAGCAATGAGTTATGCTGGTTACGACCATTCTAATTCTCTTACTAAAGATCAAAATTTAGAACGAAAACTGCTAGACGTATTAAAACCTATTGCTAAAAATTCACTTCGTCAACCTATTGTTGAGAAAATCCTTAATCAAATGGTGAATGTAATAAATGCGATAATTGAAAAACATGGAAAACCAGATGAAATCAGGGTTGAGTTGGCTCGTGAATTAAAACAAAGCAAGGAAGAGCGAAACGATACGGACAAGGCTATGAGTAAACGTGAACGCGAAAATGAAATTATTGCAAAACAATTAGCTGAGTATGGATTAAGGGCTACAAGAAATAACATAATAAAATGGCGATTATATCAGGAACTAGACAACGAAGATAAAAAACTCAATGCAATGTGTGTATATTGTGGACAGCCTATCTCCTTGACCGAAGCGATTAAAGGTAATGATGTAGATATTGAACACATTATTCCAAAATCAAAACTTTTTGATGATTCGCAAAGCAATAAAACACTCGCGCACCGTCACTGCAATACAAATAAAAACGATAGAACGGCTTATGATTTTATGAGAAGCAAATCAGAGCAAGCTTTGAATGAATATGTTGAACGTGTGAATATGCTGTATGCTAATCATATCATTGGAAAGGCTAAAAGGGATAAATTGTTAATGACTGAGAGCAAAATACCTGATAATTTTATTGATCGTCAATTAAGAGAAAGCCAATACATTGCAAAGAAAGCCAGAGAAATACTTCAGTCAATTTGCTATAATGTTTGGAGTACCAGTGGAACTGTTACTGCTGAATTGCGTCATTTATGGGGATGGGATGATGTTACAATGAACTTACAATTGCCAAAATATAAAGAACTTGGTTTAACTGAAATAAAAGAATGGGAAAGCGAACATGGCAAGCACACACATAGTAAAGAAATAATTAAAGATTGGAGCAAACGCGACGACCATCGTCATCATGCATTGGATGCACTCACCATAGCTTGTACAAAGCAAGGTTTTATTCAGCGCTTTAATACACTTAGTTCAAATAAAACAAGAGAAGATATGTATCAGGAAGTAGCTACGCGATCTGTAGAATACAAAGAAAAACTATCACTTCTTGAGAAATATATAATAGGGGAACAACCATTTATGGTAAATGAAGTTGAAGATGCTATTTCAAATGTTTTGATATCTTTTAAATCTGGAAAGAAAGTAGCAGTTTGGGGCACAAGGAAAGTGGGTAAACATGGCAATAAAAAAGTTGTCCAAACCGGAATCATTGTTCCTCGTGGTCAGCTCCATCAGGAGTTTGTGTATGGAAAAATTAAAGCAATTGAAGAAAAAAAACCACTTAAATATATTTTTGAAAATCCACAATTAATCATCAAACCTTATATTAAGACTTTGGTTGAAACAAGAATTAATGATTATGATAGTGATTTTAAAAAGGCTCTGATTTCATTGAAGAAAGATCCTATTTATTTGGATAAAGAAAAGACAATAATATTAGAACATGCCACTTGTTATAAGGATGAATTTGTAATAAAATACACTGTCAATACTGATTTCAATAAAATTGACAAAGTAATTGACTCTAAAATACGGAATATTCTACAAACAAGATTGGATAAATTTGGAGGCAAGGCAAAAGAAGCCTTTAAAGATGTACAGGGCGAAAATAAAACCTTAATAAAATGGTATGATGATGAAGGATTGGAAAGACCTATTAAATCTGTTCGATGCTTTACAGGACTTTCGGCTGTTGTTCCTGTCAAAAAGGATGAAAATGGCAAAGATATAGGTTTTGTAAAACCGGGCAACAATCATCATATTGCTATTTATACCGATGTTGATGGAAAGAATACTGAGCATATTTGCACATTCTGGAATGCAGTAGAACGCAAAAAATATGGTGTTCCTGTTATAATAAAAGACACTAACGAGGTTTGGGATAAAATTCAGTTAAAAACAGATAATAATTACCCCGAAAGCTTTTTAGAAATGCTCCCTCAACCCAATTTGACTTTAAAATTTAGTATGCAACAAAATGAGATGTTTATTTTAGGTATAACACATGATCAAATATATCAGGCAATAGAGGGCGGTGATTTTAAAAAGATAAGCGACAAATTATTTAGAGTACAAAAATTAGCAGAAAGAAACTATATGATGAGACACCATTTGGAAACTCAATTGATAGACGATTCAAATGCAAAATCAAGCAATCGCTTTATTTTATTGCAAAGTCTTGGAGCTTTGTTTGCTTTAAACCCCCTCAAAGTAAAAATTGACTTACTAGGGAACATCATAGTTTAATAATTTAGAATTATGATTAAACGCACCTTATATTTTGGAAATCCGGCTTACCTAAGTATGCATCAGGAACAATTGTTGGTTCGGTTTCCACAGGTAGAAAAAAACGACACCCTACCTGCTGATTTTAAAAAAGAAGCTGTGGCAAGCATTCCGGTTGAAGATATAGGGGTGGTGATGCTCGACCATAAACAAATCACCATCACTCAGGGTTTGTTGGAGGCTTTGCTTAGTAATAATGTGGCTATTATCAGTTGCGATAGCAAACATCATCCGTTTGGTTTGATGCTTCCGTTGGATGTAAATACGGTGCAAAACGAAAGATTTCGCATTCAGTTGGATGCCTCTGAACCTCTGAAAAAGCAATTGTGGGCGCAAACCATTATGCAAAAAATAAAGAATCAAGCAGAAGTATTAAAAAGCAGGGGAATTAACCACAGCTATATGGTCCCACTCCATAAAAACGTAAAGAGTGGCGATAGCGATAATTGTGAGGCTATAGCCGCCGCTTATTATTGGCAACATGTATTCCCCGATATTGCCGATTTCAGCCGTTCGAGAGAAGGAGTTTCGCCAAACAATTATTTGAATTATGGCTATGCCATTTTGAGGGCTACCATGGCAAGGAGCATAGTTGGAGCGGGATTGTTGCCCACACTGGGTATACATCATGCCAATAAATATAATGCTTATTGTCTTGCCGACGATTTGATGGAACCCTATCGCCCTATGGTGGATGAATTGGTATGCGAAATCATTAATCAATATGGACTGATAGAAGACTTGAATAAAGAAATCAAGGCGATATTGCTCACCATTCCTGTTTTGGATGTAATGATGGAGGATGAAAGCAGCCCTTTGATGATTGCTACCCAACGCACGGCTGTTAGCTTGGTTAAATGCTTTGCAGGAGAACAACGTAAACTATTGCTTCCCGAAATGAAATAAGAAAAATATGATATTATGGCATCAACACATCGTTTAAATGCTTATCGCGTTATGTGGACACTTGTAATGTACGATTTGCCAACCGAAACCAAAAAACACCGGGGAATAGCGGCGCGATTTCGCAAGAATATTATGAAAGATGGCTTTAGTATGTTTCAGTTTAGCATGTATGTGCGCCATAGTGCGAGTTCTGAAAACGCCGATGTGCATAAAAGAAGGGTGAAAAGTCTGCTACCCGAAGAAGGGAAAGTGGGCATATTGCAAATCACCGATAAGCAATTCGGACAAATGGAAATATTTTATGGAGCTAAACAACAAGTAAAGCAAAATGTACCTCAGCAATTGGAGTTATTTTAAAAAAAAGATTCCATCTTTTGAAAAGATGGAATCTTTAAACAGCCTTTATGTATTTGAATAGAAATAAAAAAATCCGGCTTCAACCGGATTTTTTATTTGATAATACCCATTTTATTTATTGTGAGATTAAGCTAAAACCATTGATAACACTGGCTTTTTTGGCAAGTATGTTATTATCAATATGTCAAAGATACAAAATGAAAGCTAATCACAACCAGCCGCTGTACCGACTAAAGAAACAACGGGTTATTATCAATATGTCAAAGATACAAAATGAAAGCTAATCACAACTACGTATAATCAAATTCAAAACAATATTAAGTTATTATCAATATGTC
>CAIXTV010000047.1 GCA_903922465.1 uncultured bacterium | reverse complement strand
GAGCTCAACCATTGAATCATTGAGCTCAACCATTGAATCATCGAGCTCAACCATTGAATCATTGAGCTCAACCATTGAAGCATTGAAACCAATGATGTAAGATTTGGTCTTTTTGCCCTTATTATCCTTCTATACCAAAAAAGAAGTTTAGCGAAATTAATGATTTAAGAGATAAAAGCTTCGAATATTCATTTAAAACTTAAGCAGTGGTATTTTATTTTCTGGATACTAGCCCGAAATCGAGAAGTTAATGCGAAAGGGTGTTGAGATTGCTTCGTCACAACCTTATTGACATCAGGCTGTTTCCTCGCAATGACGGCTAGGGTGATAGCTTATTGGGACGCTACGCTAAATGAGAATTAGAGTTTATTTCTATTAAATAGTTTGGTTTCGACTAAGCTAAGTCGAACCAGGAGCTATTCATATCATATTCGGCAAGCACTTTTGTGTTTTGAGAGAAATGATAATTGCCTAACAAACTAACTGCTTCTTGATGTAAGATGCTTAAAGCGTTTTGGGTTAAATCTTTGCGAAATCCTTTTTCTTCTAAATACATTACATGATCCATGCTTACTATTCTGCTGAAGAGCTTACCGAAATCGACAAGTTTTCGTTGAGGCATGCTTTGTTGCAAATTGAAATTGGTAATGTCTTTTAAAAGCTGTGAAATTCGGGGTGTATATCCTTTAAGGAAAATGTGCAAATTATTTTCTTTGGCAGTTTTCATCAACTTAAGCACCGAATTGCTTATCTGATGATATAAAATATCGTTGGAACCTTCAAAAATTTGAAATGGGCGGCTATCTACCAAAGAACGGCCTGCAAAATGATTAATTTGATAGCCTTTAGCACCCACCATTTGTAATAAACTTTGTGCCGATTCGTGCATTAAATCAGAAGTAACGGTTTTTATCACATTAGCTTCAAGTCCAAATGATGATAAATCGTTTTCAATTCCAGCAATTTCAACAGACTTCAAGCAAAAAGCAGAACAAATAGTATAGTTTGCTTGAATGCGTGATAAACGATTTTGTATTTGGTCGTATTGAAATAATTTGTTATTGCTTACGGTTCGCGAGTTTGAATGACATATAGCTTCATCTAATATCCTTTTAATAAAACCAAGCCCCATTCCTGGGAACTGAAAACGGCTGCGATGCAATAAATCGAGGAGCATTTGTATTCCGGTAGTATGCGGAATGAGTTTTTGTTCAGAAGGGATGTGTACATCGATTATGTTCCTACCGTAGGTTATCTGATATAATCCTAGGTTTTCAAAATATTCTTCAACTTCAATTGATTGATTAGGAGCGTTCACATCGCAAACGAATAAATCAATATCGCGCATTAATTTACCTGATTCTGCTTTTTTTCGGGCGGTTAGCAACCAGTAATCGGCTTTCCCTGTTAAACCTGCCCAGTGTTTTTTCCCTTTAAGGTGATATAATCCATCTTTTTCGGTGTTAGAGGTAAGCATGCTTAATGCATCACTCCCAAAATCAGGCTCTGTTATCATCAATCCACCCATGCAATTATTGTTTAGGAAGCCATCATACACTTTTTGTTTAACGCTATCCTGCCCATATTTGCTAAGTGGCTGAATAAACAAACCGTTATTAATTCCCAACATCAGAGCAAGGGCAAGCGATTCGTAAGAAGCGGCCGAGCCAAAAGCAATGTTTTCTTTAATGCCAAAGCCTCTGCCTCCATATTTTTTCGGAATACAAAGGGCAAGGGGATTCACTGACATAATTTCTTTTAGAACAGCAGGAGGGATGCCTCTTTTACTGCAAAAGATGTCAATATTATCCACATCATGAAACGCACGTTTCATTGAAACTTTAAATTCGAGCAATAATTGCCCGAAAGCTTTCTCTTCTAAATGTGAATTTGGGGAGGGAATGGGTGGTGTTTGTTGATTTTGCGGCATTCGATTTAATATTTAATGGAATAATATTGCTGCAGATATTATTTTAACTCAATGAATAACAAAAAAAGGTTCATTTTGTTTCTGAACAAAGAAGTTTTATTATTTAGCCTAAACTTTCTGTGTTTAAAGGCTTATATAAATCAATAACTTAATTGATATATCAGTTGTTTAAGCTCAATCTCAGCCATTTTTGCATTAAATTGGAAGCTTACTAACTGGTATGCTGCATTTTCATATGTAGTTTGAGCCGCTTTTAATTCAAGAATGTTGGCCTGCCCATGTTGGAAGTTTTGTAATACTATATCAACTAGCTTTTGCGCAAGATCATAATTTTGTTTCTGCGATTCAATTTGATTAAGAGTAGTGGTATAAGTTTGATATTTATTCGTCACCGTGTTTTTTAGCGAACTGAAAAGACTTTCCTTCTCTAGATTAGCATTATACAAATTAATTTTGGCAATTGATTTTTGAGTATGATACACATTGCCATTGAAAAGTGGAAGTTGTAAACTTAATCCTGCTGTGGGGCCATAGTTTTGATAAAACAAATTGTATCCATCGTTATTATTGTAGCCCGTTAAATTATAAGCAGCATTCAGTTTTAAGGAAGGGTATTTTTGGGCAGAAGCTACTTTAAGTAGTTGTTCATTTATCTTTATTTGCTGTTCTGCTAATTGCAATTGGGGGTTCTGTTGCAGAAATTGAAGTATGTTATCCAATGCTAAGTTAGGATCAATTTGAATGCTGTCGTTGAAAATATAGGTTGTATTTGACTTTGCATTTATGAGTGTTAATAGGTCGGCTTTAGCTTGATTTATCTGCAATTGTTGCAAAGTGAGATTTTGTGTTGCGGTGTTAACATCTGATTGTGCCTGCATGGTTATAGCAGCATTGGCCATCCCAACTTTATCTTTAACATTGATGATTTCCAATTTCTTTTGAGAAACATCGAGTGAGTTTTGTGTTATTTTAAGTAAAGCCTGTTGACGAATGACATCGTAATATTTCATCATTACATTTGCGATTGTACTCTGAATTTGACCATTGAGTCCGATTTCGCTTTGTTTCTGCAAATAGCTAAGTTGCTTTTTGGTAGCTAATACTTTGAAGCCATTAAATAGCACAATGTTGGCAGTTAAAGCAGCATTGTAATTATTCCCTATTATATCTGTTGAATTAGTTTCAATACCCGTATTATACTTCTGAAGTGTATTGTTTGATACATAGTTATCGCTTGCATTGGCGCTGATAAAAGGCAATCCACCTGCCATTCCGTAATTGTTTCCAGTTTCAGCAATCTTTACATAATTCTTAGCAATCTGAATATCGTAGTTGTTTTTCAGTGCTGTATCAATAGCATTTTTCAAAGTCAATTGCGATTGGGCACTCAATATCATGGGTAATAATAAAGTTATACCTAAATAAAACCTTTTCATCTTTATAAATATTATATTCATACAATTTTATTTGTTTATGTCTTCTTCGTCTTCTTTCAGATGTTTACCAGAGATGTAGGTGTACACTGCGGGTATAACAAATAAAGTCAGAACTAAAGAAAATAATATCCCACCAACTACCACTATCCCTAATGGAATACGACTGGTGGCTGCGGCACCGAGGCTCATGGCAATGGGTAAAGCTCCAAGCGATGTAGCAAGACTTGTCATTAGAATAGGTCTTAGTCGTTGAGTTGATGCTTCAATAATGGCCTGACGTTTTTCCATGCCAAGTTTTCTTTTCTTATTTGCAAATTCAACAATTAAAATCCCATTCTTAGTTACCAAACCAATCAACATGATCATACCAATTTCGGAAAAGATGTTAAGGGTTTGTCCGAATATCCATAGGCTTAAAAAGGCTCCGGCGATTGCCAAAGGAACTGTGAGCATGATGGTGATGGGGTCTTTAAAGCTTTCGAATTGAGCAGCCAACACAAGATAGATTAACACCAGTGCTAAAATAAATGCGAAAGCAGTGTTGGATGAGCTTTCAGAATAGTCGCGCGAGGGGCCGCTTAGTGATGTTTGGAAACTTTCGTCGAGCATTTTGTCGGCAATGGTCTGCATGGCTTTCACCCCATCGCCAATGGTTTTCCCTTCGGCAAGTGAAGCCGAAATGGTGGCAGCTTTGAAACGGTTGAAATGATACAAGGAGGGAGGATTTGCATTGGTGATAAGGTTGGTAACAGAGGCCAATGAAATATTATCTCCTTTACTATTTCGAACATACAGATTTGCAATATCAACAGGCTCCTGACGGTCTTTAAGTTCAACCTGACTTATCACCTGATATTGTTTCCCATTCATAATAAAATAAGCAAGGCGTCGTCCGCTGAAAGCACTTTGAATGACATCGGCAATATCGCTCACCGTGAGTCCAAACTCGCGGGCTTTTATTCGATCAATTAAAATATCTACTTCGGGTTTGTTGAACTTAAGATTCACATCTACATTTAAGAAGGTTTTATCGTTCTTAGCTTCTTCAAGGAATTTAGGAATGATTGCTTTTAGTTTATTAAAATCAAGATTCTGTATTACAAATTGAACAGGCAAGGACCCTCTTGAACCCAAACCTACGGATATGGTTTGTTCTTCGACCGGAAAGATGCGAAGATTGTTAAAACGGGATAGCTTTTTGCTTAGTTCTTTTACGATATCAGCCTGGCTTTTATCTCTTTCTTTTGCAGAGACCAAACCAACTCGTCCCATGGCACTATTCACCCCTGTGCTGCTATATCCCGGAACGGATATAAAAGAGAAATCGCGCTCAGGAATTGAATCCATTAGGAAATTAGCTACCTTTTCACTTTCTTCCACCATATAACCATAGCTGGCTCCTTCAGGTCCGGAGATTTGAAGTCGGAAATTGCTTTTGTCTTCTATGGGTGCTATTTCGCTTTGTATGGTCATGCCAATAATTACTACAACACCCAGGCATATAATAACTATTAGCCATGAAATCCATCGAAAATGAACGAAACGTGTTATCATCTTTTTATATCCACTTTCCATTCCGGCAAAGAAAGGCTCAGTTTTGTTGTAGAACTTGCCGTGTTGGGCGCTTTTCTTATTCAGATATACATTTAAAACCGGTGTTATTGTAAGTGAAACAAATGCAGACACCAGCACCGCACAGGCCAGCACCACTCCGAACTCGCGGAATAAACTTCCTACAAATCCCTGTAGGAAAAGCACCGGAAGGAACACAATAGCAAGGGTGACTGAGGTGGCGATAACCACAAAAAAGATTTCTTTACTTCCATCAATGGCTGCACGTCGAACTGCAATTCCCTGTTCTATCTTTCGGAAGATGTTTTCGGTGACCACTATACCATCATCAACCACCAATCCGGTGGCAAGTATGATAGCCAACAAGGTTAGAATGTTGATTGAAAAGCCGGCAATATACATGATGAAAAAGGTAGAAATCAGTGATATGGGAATATCAATCAAGGGTCGAATGGCAATGAGCCAATTGCGGAAGAAAAAGAAAATGACCAATATTACCAATAAGATAGCAATCAAAAGGGTTTCGCCCACCTCTTTAAGCGAACGACGCACATTGGTGGTATTATCAATTAAGTTGGTGAAGCTGATATCGCTTTTCTGCGAGTTCTTAATTTCGTCTAATCGTTTGTTGAATTCGTTTGAAATGTTGATGTAGTTTGCTCCGGGTTGGGGGATAATGGCCAAACCTACCGCACTCACTCCGTTGAGTTTCCAACTTTGTTCGTATAGTTCGGGACCTAGTTCAACTTTGGCAACATCGCTCAAGCGCACAATTCCGTTGGCATCTTCGCGTATGATTAAATCATTAAAATCTTTTTCGGTCGATAAATTGCCCAGTGCCCTAATGGTCATTTCGGTTTTGTTGCCATATATTTTTCCCGATGGTATTTCAACATTTTCTTTATTTAATGTGCCGGTGATGTCGTTGAAAGCAATGTTGTAGGCATTCATTTTGTCGGGGTCAATCCACAAACGCATGGAGGGACGCTTCTGTCCCACAATGTTCACCGCACTCACTTCGGGGATGGTTTGAAACTTATTCAGCAATACGTTTTCGGCATAATCGCTCAGTTCTAACAATCCTTTGGTAGGACTTTGAACAGCAAGCAGAATAATGAAATCGCTGTTGGCATCTGATTTGGTGACAACGGGAGGCGCATCAATGTCTTGTGGCAGGTTTCGCAATGCCTGACTCACTTTATCGCGCACATCATTGGCAGCCGATTCGAGGTCGGAATTGATGTTGAACTCGACATTTATATTGCTTTTGCCAATAGAACTTGTTGAGGATATGGTGCGTATGCCGGGGATTCCATTAATCGATTTTTCTAATGGTTCGGTAATCTGGCTTTCGATAATGTCGGAGTTAGCCCCTGCGTAGGAGGTGCTAACTGTGATCATGGGCGGATCGATGGCGGGATATTCCCTGACACCAAGAAAGGTATATCCGATGATACCAAACAAGATGATAAATACATTCATCACCGTGGCAAGTATCGGTTTCCTGATGGATAATTCGGAAATGTTCATGGGGTGGTTTTTATGTTTAAATGTTTTTTAAGTGCCTGGAGTTTGAAGTGCCTAAAGTGCCTAGAGTTTATGTGCTTTTTAACTTTAGGCACTCCAAACTTTAGGCACTTCAGGCACTTTTATTATTTAACGGATTTAACTTTTATCACTGAATTTGGACGAACAAAGAGCACCGCGCTGATGATGATGCTATCGCCAACATTCACCCCGTTTTTGATTTCGACCACGCTGGCAGCTCTGATGCCAGTTTCTACTTTTTTAAATGTCACTTTGCCCTTGTTCAACACAATAACTTGATTCGAAAGGGCATCGGGGATGATGGCATTGGTGGGCACCACAATTCTTTTCACTTTGTCTTCGAGCAACACTTTAACGAATCCTCCGGGCATCAGTTTGCTGTTGGAAAGTTTGGCTCTAACCTTAATGTTTCGGGTCGAGGTGCTGATCTGGGGTTCGATGGCACTGATGCTTGCCTCGAGATTTTCTTTTGACGAAGAACTTTGTATGGAAACCGTTTTGCCGATGCTAATAAGCTCTTTATAGGTTTCGGGCACGGTGAAGTCTATCTTCACTTTATCGATTTGCTGCAGTGTTCCTATCAATGTTGACGGACTTACATACGCACCTTCGCTCACCAAACGAAGTCCGAGGCTCCCCGAAAAGGGCGCTTTGATAACCGTTTTATCAATTTGTGCATTAATCACTTTGATGTTGGCATCATACAAATTCATCTGGCTGAGGGCAGCATCATAGGTTGCCTGATCCACACCATTCACTGCAAGCAACTTCCGTAGGCGTTGTTCGGTCTTCTGAGCAAGTTCAAATTGCACTTTTTGTTGTTGAAGCTGTGCCTGCAAATCGGCATCATTTATTTTTGCCAACACTGTGCCTGCCTTCACATTTGCCCCATCGGGAATCTTCAGAAAGGTCAGTCGTCCACTCACTTCGGGATGCAGTTCCACCATTTCGTCAGACAAAACTGTTCCGTTCACTTCTATGCTCGACGGAAAATCTTCTATGCTAGCAATCAAAACATCTACTGCAACGGGAGGGGTCACTTTTTTGGCGCTCTGTTCTTTATTTCCGCTTTTGCATGCCGCAAAAGTGGCTAATAGCATCAGTATTACGTTTAATTTCAAATACTTCTTCATATTGTTGAGTTATATTCGTTTAAATTGGTTTTAATAATTTCGAGGCTGTTGTAAAATTCTATTCTTTGAGTTTCCGACAATCCCTGCATCGCAATATCGTTGATTTGGCTGAACGATTTTTTGATTTCAGGAAGGGCTTTGCGGGCTTTGTTGGTCAGCGTAAGGCTGTATTTGCGACGGTCGGAGGCGTTGGTTTGTCGTTCCACATAGCCGTTGGTAGCAAGGTAATCGATGCTGCGCAACATCGTTACTTTGTCAATTTCAAGCATATTCGAAAGCTCTTGCTGCGTAATTTGCCCGTCCGATTGATCAATCAGCAGCAGGGCATAAAAATTTCGTTCGATATCGAGGGCATTCAGCCTCGAATTCAACACCGTAAGATAAGTTTTGCCTATCAGCGAAAACATCCTTCCGAGGGGTTGTTCCGAATCTTGTATTATCTTATTCTTCATAATAAATTTTGGCAAAGATAGTTTAAATTGCAAATAGTTTACATTGTAAACGATAATAGTAGGTGCTTGTTTTTTTTCATTTGTGTCCTAATGCTACTTAACTATTCTTCTTGCAATAGATTTTATGAACTTTAAATCTCATGAAATTCAGTTTTAT
>CAIXTV010000046.1 GCA_903922465.1 uncultured bacterium | reverse complement strand
GTATGCTACTGTTGTGGATTCCACTTCATTTAGTGATATTCTATTAACCGATTCAATTGGTCATAATCCAGGTATACTTACAGCAAGCACTTGGTTTAGACGTCTTGCTCGCGTAAATTGTAAGCTTGATTGGGTAGGAGCGGCAGTATCTAATGTGGTAAAGATAACAGTACGTCCTAACTTTACTTCTGGAATAATTAATACAACAGGAGAAACCATTTGTTACGATTCAAATCCTGGGATTATAAGCAATTCAACAATTGCGAGTGGTGGAGATGCAAATATTTCTTATAAATGGCAAAGCAGCACTATTAGTTCAACAGGAACATTTGGTGATATTGCAAGCAGTGATGTAGCAAGCTATGACCCACCAACAGGTTTAACGGCAACTACATGGTATCGCAGAATGGCAAAGGATGCCATTTGTAATACTACCTTTACTGTTTCAACAGGGACATGGAAAGTAACAGTTGATCCAACCTCAGTTGGGGGTAGTATCAGTGGGACAACAACAATAACTTATGGTTCTTCAACAGGAACTATGACTTTGAGTGGACAAACAGGGACAATTCAACGCTGGGAAAGAAAAGTAAACACTGGCAGTTGGACAAATATTGCCAATACCAATGCTACCTATTCAGAAACTCCAACTTCGGCCTGCACTATGTATTATAGAGTGTATATTAAAAGCGGAGTTTGTTCAGAAACCTATTCTGATGTATTCACTGTAACAGTAAATAAGAAAGCCTTAAGCATAACTGCAGATAACAAATCTAAAAATTATGATGGTTTGATATATAGTCCGTTTACGGTTTCCTACAGTGGTTTTATAACAGGTGAAGACTACACTGCTCTAGGAGGAGCCCTTGCTTTTGGAGGAACCTCTGCAAGTGCTACCGATATTGGGACTTATACCATTATCCCAAGTGGACAGACATCAAATAATTATGCGATTACTTATACCGATGGTTCACTTCTTATCAATTGTAACACCCCGGTTATTGTCAGAAATAATTTAAACAATGGTTATGGAAGCCTTAGAAATGCCATCGCCAATGTTTGCGAAGGGGGTGTTATTTCTTTTATTTCGGGTATTGATGGGCAAAATATAGCCTTAACTACAGGAAGCCTTTTAATTGATAAAAATATCACTTTTGATAATTGTACCCACACAACTGGAATTACAATAAGTGGTAGTGGTGATAATTTCACTATTAACACAGGCAAATCCATTACTTTGTCAGGTTGTAGTAAATTAACTGTTAGTGGAACTATTAAAAACAATGCAGGGGTGAGTGGCTTGATATTAGCATCAGGATCATCCTTCATTTATACTGCTGCTGATTTAAGTGCAACAGCCAAAAGGTATCTGAGCAGTGGCTGGCATTTGATAGCTTCTCCGTTTAACCAAAGTATAGGAGCTACTATTTCAAGTATCACACCTGCCGGTGGAAGCACACAGTTGAAAATGTATACCAATGGGACAGCTTGGTCAGCAAGTACAATATACTATATGCAGCCATTGGTTGGCTACGCTATTTGTCCGAGTATTAGCTTTACGGCTTCTTTGTCGGGTAATCTATATTCTAACCCTATTCCAACTATGGCCTTTACAATGCCTTTAGTATACACAGGCACCACGGCAAGTCAAAGTTGGAATTTAATAGCAAATCCCTATACCTCTTATTTGAATTGGAGTTTATTAGGGAAAACCAATGTAAGCACTACCCTCTATTTATGGGATAACACCTTATATCCAGCACTTTCTCCAATAACTACTGCTACTTATTTCAGGACTTATAATGCCACAAATGGAGTGGGTGTTCCTGCTGGAACTTTGCCTTATATTGCTCCTATGCAGAGCTTCTTTGTTAAAGCAAGCTACACTGCGCCTAAACTTTCCTTCCCTCCAACTGCACGTACACACAGCACTCAGAGTTTCTATAAAGAAGGTAGCAATACTGAAATATTGGTGCGTTTGAAAACAGAAACCGAAACGGCTATTGATGAGTTGGTGGTTTGTAAGAGTGCTGATGCTAAAAATGCTTTCGAAGAGTTCGACTCTGAAAAGATGCTCAATGCTATGCCTATCGAAATGTATACGCAATCTCCAAGTGGTGAAAAGCTTATCATCAATACCATTAATAAAACGAATATAGTTATCCCTGTTGGAATTACTATAGCAAATGGTTCGAAAGCTAAGATTACAGCCTTTGGGTTGGAAAGCAATGAGCAGGTTTATCTCGAAGATCGTCTTAAAGGCAAGTTGATTAGCCTTTATGAAAACACAGCTTATGAATTTGACTTTTCTTCAGAAGCTATACTTGGAAGATTCTTCATCCGCTTCGGTGACATTAATGCTCCATTAAGTGTTTCAGATGTTAAGGTTTTCGAGAACAATGATCAGTTAAACATCATTGCACAGACTGGTGAGGAGATACAACAAGTTGAAGTTTATTCTTTGACCGGAGCTTGTATATACTCTTCAAAACTCAGTGGAAGCAATGTGTTTAATTCAACATTAGATTTATCGGCTGACATTTACCTTGTGAGAGTTAAAACATCTTTAGCAACTCAGAACGTGAAAGTGAACTGGAAATAATTCCTTGCATTATCCTTCAATAAAAAAGAGCGACTTTTAATGGTCGCTCTTTTTTTTGGAGTGGTGGTTGAGCTTGTCGAAACCACCATGTCGAAAACCCCATTGTCGCTTCGACAAGCTCAGCAACCGCACGAGAACAGCCTCAACCACCGGCAGAGAATGAGAAACTCATTTTATAATATGATTTCAATATGTTTACCTATATCAAGCAGCAGCTTTTCAATATAAACCTAACAGGTTTTCAAAACCTGTTAGGTTTAGCAAATAAAACACCATTAAAAGCGAGGAATTAATCGAAAATGATTAAACAAAAGCTTCATTTCTTTATCATCATTTCAAACAAAATATAGCGTATTAAAGTAAAATTCGTATTTTAGCTGAATGTTTTAGTGAAAACTAATCGATAGTATTTTAATGATCGTTGAATTATCGCTTAATACAGCATTTACAAAAAAAATGTCATAGAATAAACTCATGTAGCTAATATCTAAGAGAGATGAAATCATACTTTTTATATTTAACAGTAATGATATTTTTAGGCTTATACACTAGGATAAAGTCCTTATATAGTATTGCAATAATATTCTGTATTCTTTTTGCAGGGAATGTAATTGCTCAGAATTCGGAGACAGCATTTGATAGCCTATATATTAAAGGATTTAGTGAAATCGGAACTGATTTAAGCATATCAAAACAATGCCTCAACAGCTTGGAGGTTTATCAAAAGCAATTGAATCCGGTTCAAAAAGCTAAGATTAATTATTTAAGGTTGAGAATAATTTATGCCGATAAGGATGAAGTGAAAGCACTTGCAAAAAGAATGTTCGAAGCACCCGATTCACTTCATCAATATGAAGCACTGATGTTTTCGGTCAGGAAATTCCTTGAGAAATCGATGCCCGACAAAGCTATTGGCTTACTTATGAAAATACTCGATACGCTTGCAATAGGTTCAGATAAAGCCGACTATTGCAGGATTAATCTTAGTGATGCTTACCGGCAAAAACAGGAGTATGAAAAAGGGGTCGATATATTGAATGAGATGTTATTCGGGAAAAAAGCACTATCCGATATAAATAAGGCTTTTGCATACAACCGTTTGGCTGCCCTCTATAATGAATGGGGAAATAAGAAATTCAATATCCCCGATACGGTTGTAAAATATTCGGAGCTTTGTATTTCTTTATCCAAAAAAATTAACAGCAAAGCCAACCTTGCATTATCGTTGAATGAACTCAGCTTTCAAATGATGAGAAAAAGGCAGTTTGCTAAAGCTTTGGACTTATCATTTGAAGCAGTGAAGAACTTTAAAGAAGCCGGAATGCCCTACAGTGCAATGAACGCCTTGATTAATCAAAGCAACATTTATATCGGCATACATGAGTATGGTCTTGCACTCCAGGTGATTATTGATGCTACAAACCTTTGTGCCATTGAGGAAAATAGGAATCTTTTCATGCGCCTGTATAATCAATTTGCCACAATTTATCAGTTGACGGGAGACTATAAGGATGCTTGCGATTTTTTGTCGCTCAGCTTTCAATTGCAGAGCGATTTTTTTACCGATAGAATCAATTCGCAAATTAATGAGCAATCAGCAAAATATGACTTATTGGCTAAAGAACAAAAAATCAGAGAGGAAAAACAAAATAACGAATTCCATAAAAAACAAACTACCTTCCTCGTAATTACTTTGATTTTATTAGGTCTTGCGTTTATTTTCAGTGTTTTTTATTTCAACCTCAGGCGAAAAGAATTTATTAAACAAAAACTGATAGAAGCAGTTTTTCAATCGGAAGAGAATGAAAGAAAGCGAATTGCTGCTGATTTACACGATGGATTGGGTCCTTTATTATCGGCTGCTAAACTCTATTTTCAGGCATATATTGATGCTCAAGATGCTTCAGCAAAAGATGATATTGAATTGAAACTTAAAGGTATTATTGAAAACGCTATTTCCGATACTTCGCGTATTTCACATAATATTAGTCCTTATATTCTTGAACACTATGGTTTGATTACGGCGCTTGAAAATTTTATAAGTGATATAAAAATCAGTAAAAACATTGAGTTCGATACCTCCTTTGAAAAGCTTAATCGTTTTGATTTAAAGGAAGAGTTGACCATTTACCGTGCCATTTCTGAACTGATAAACAATACATTAAAACATGCAAACGCCACAAGAATAACCATAAGTATTATCATCAGAAACGAAAATTTATATATCACTTATCAAGACAATGGAAATGGATTTTCGGCAGAAGAAAAAATGTATAATAATAGCGGATTGGGTTTAATCAATATTCAAAACCGGATTAAAACTTTAAAAGGCAATATTTCCTTCGAAAGTGCTATAAATAAAGGAGTAGCCATCGAAATTTCAATTCCTTATCACGAAATAAAAAACACTTAATCATGATTAAAATAGCCATTATTGACGACCACGACCTCTTTAGAGAAGGTATTAGACTTGTTTTAGGCCAGATTGAAGACTTTGATGTTGTTTTCGATACTTCTGATGGAAGTTTGTTTTTAGAATTTTTACAACATACGATTCCCGATGTGGTGTTAATGGATATTAATATGCCCATAATTGATGGTGTTGAAACCACCGAAAAATCACTTGAAATGCGACCCGAATTGAAAATTATTGCCCTCACCATGTTTGCAGATACTACCCATTACACTCAAATGATTAATGCGGGTGTAAAAGGTTTTATTTTAAAAAAATCAAACAAAAACGAACTTCAGCATGCCATTACGATGGTCAATTCGGGAGGCAACTATTTCAGTCAGGAGATTATACAGAAACTTGCATTTCAAACTATAAACTCAAACGCAGGTAATGATAGCCTCACTTCGCGCGAAATGGATATTCTGCATTGGGTTTGCACAGGTTTGACTACGCATGAAATAGCAGATAAATTATTCATCAGCGCTAAAACTGTTGAAGTGCATCGCAACAATATTCTCCATAAAGCAGATGTGCGCAATTCGGCTGAATTGATAATCTGGGCAGTGAAAAATAACTATTTTAGCATAGAATAAGTTCAAGGTCTCAAATTTCAAATTCCAAGTCCAAAGGGGTGTGTATTTGACAAATTTGAAATTTGTCAAATCTTGAAAATCTTTCGCAACTCATTTAAACCTAACAGGTTTCCGAAAACTGTTAGGTTTTTTGCATTGGGTTTTGAATCTTGAAATTTGAGTCATTGATCTTTCCTGCCTTCCTCACATAAGGGAAAACCCTTAGCTCACATTAGGGAAAACCCTTAGCTAAAATAAGGGAAAACCCTTAGTCGAAATAAAGGTTTACCCTTATACTTATCTCATTTCTCGGTTGTAATTTTACTTCATCAAATTTTCGCAGAAATGAATATTGTCATTATAGAGCAAAATACGATTTATCGTAAGAGTTTAAAAACCGTTTTGAGTCAAATCGATGACTTTAAAATTGTCTTTGATTCGGATAATGGGGATTACCTCGATCAAATACCTTCTGCACATATAGATTTGATTTTATTAGATTTTAGTATTGAAAAAACGGAGTGCAATGAAATCATCAATAAAGCAATCGCCAGATGGCAGTTGGTCAAAATTATACTCCTAGTATATTTCAAAGAAGATTGGAAGAATAATCTTAGAGGGGTTACAGATTTTATTTTCAAAAATTCGACAAAAAAAGAATTTGTAAATAAGATTAGAGAAACTCAATTAAACAAACAAAAACAATAAAATAAAGCGTGAACCATGAAAAAATCAAATGTTATCTGCTTAAAACATCCACTGTTGGGGGGAGGTTTCTTCGATGCCAAAAGGGCAACAGCACGATTGGCAAATATTCGGTTTAAATCATCTTTAGGAATGTAAGATGCCTCCCCGAAAAATTAAAGTAGAAACGACTAACAAAAAGATGAGTAGTAAAATAAACTTTAAAAATAATAATAATTATGAAAACACAATATAAAAACAATAAACCTTTAAAAATTAGAAGAAAAAAAAGGCATTTCGAAAAACCAAGTTTGGTAGCAATTATATTAATGACAGTTGTACAGCCATATATTGAAGTGGTGTTGAAAATTCCTGGCAAAATTGCCGACAAGCTACTGTATGTAAAAAATATACATCTCCTAATGAGTGCCAGCACCTGGTTTCCGACTCCCGATCCTACAATGGTACTATACAAAGGGCATATTGATGATTTCGATCAGGCTGTGGGAAACGTTAAGGCAAAGGTGGCAAATTCGGAAAGTGTGCAAAAAAGCACATGGGAAATAGTGCATTTGGATACAAAAACCCTGCGCAACTATGTTCAAACCATTTGCAATAAAAATACTGCACATGCCGAAGAAATTGCCTTGGCAGCCGGTATGTCAATTAAAACTCACACTCACTATAATGTTCAAGATTTTACGGTTAAAATTTTGCCGGGTGGAAAAGTTAAACTAAAGGCAAAATCTTTAAATGGAGCATATTCGAATGATTGGCAGTGTACAACCAATCTGACCGATCCTATGGGGTGGTATGCTAAAATAATTGATTCTTCATTGCAGGTAAGCAAAATTGTTGAAGGATTCACACCGGGCACTCAGGTTCATTTTCGTCATCGCTATATCATTGCAAGCGGTGCAACTGAATGGAGTCAAATCATTAGTGTTTATATCATTAAATAGAATTATTGCTGAAATGTTATGGAAATATTCAATTCATTTTCTTTTCAAAGAATTCAAAATATGTATGCCAATAGCCTAACATTCAGCCTATATTATCAAATTAAGGAACTTTGGTTTAAAAAGGGGGAACTTCGATTCGAAAATGCTCCTTTTTTAAACCAAAAGTCCCTGTTTTTAAATCAAAATCCTAGGTTTTTAAATCAAAGTCCTAGGTTTTTAAATCAAAGTCTAGGGTTTTTAAACCAAAGTCCAGGGTTTTTAAATCAAAGTCTTAGGTTTTTGAATCAAAGTCCTAGGTTTTTGAACCAAAGTTCTCCGATTTTCAACAGACCTACTTTCGTCCTAAATATAATACTATCAATTTGAAAATTAATTCAAAGTCATTTTCTGTCAAGTTTACACCTTTCATTAATTTAACAAAGCATTGCTAAAATAAAAGAGGATTTTCTTGACGAAATCGCGCCTTGTCGCTTCGACAGGCTCAGCTACCGAAAACAAATAAACCAATCTATTAAAAACAAAAACCACAATTACATTAAAAACAAAAAACCAGAATTATGAAATTAAATTTACGCAGCTTCCTCCTTTTACTTTCGGTTTTTGCCTTTAGCATTCAGTTGCAGGCACAGACACAATCGCCTCAAAAAGCCCTCAGCTTTAATGGGAGCACTCAGTATGTTTCCGGTGCAACGGGAATCAGTACCAGCCTTACGGCAATAACCATCGAAGCATGGGTGTATCACAATACCCTGCCTGCGAGTGTCGTTCAGCGTTATGTAACCATTAACCCCGAAGTGGCAGTATTGCGCTACGACGGAAGTGGGGGTGTAAACAAACTACATTTCTATATTAAAAAAACAAATGGATCACTTTATGCTTTGCAGGCTGAAAATGTGCTGACCACCGGAACCTGGATGCATGTTGCGGGCACTTACGACGGAACTACTATGAAACTCTATCTGAATGGTAAACTGTTAAGCAGTGCCACACCTGCCGGAGGATTATACCCTCCTTCGGGAAGTTTTTCATTTAGTGCAAACGGTGCGGAAGCATTCAACGGAAAGATGGATGAAGTAAGTGTATGGAATTCTGCTCGTACTATTACCGATATACGCGAAGATATGTACCGCACAGCACCAACAGCTAATGCGAATCTTAAAAACTACTGGCAGTTTAACGATGGTAGCGGCACCACCTTATCCGATATGAAAGGAACAGCCACCGGCACACTACAGAATACTCCCACCTGGGTTGCTTCCACCATCCCTTTTGCAGCTGGGGCTGTAAACACCCAGATTGTAACCGCTACCGGAACAAAAACCTTTACAGGAACCGGTTTAGTAATGAATTTTACTGCCAAAAGCGGTACGGATACCATCGTAACAAGCCGCATTGATACCTTATCAAATGTAAGCCCTACAGGAGTTACCACCGCTTTCAATTCGCAATATTGGGTAATAAACCGCTTTGGAACAGGTACTTTTACTACAAACGCTACTTTCACAGTTAGCGAGGATATTACAAGCGGACAAGTAGCACACCCCTCGCTTGTACAGCTTTATAAAAGGAGCGGCAATGGGGATGGCAGCTGGTCGCTTGTTGCAACGGCTACCAGTGCAGATGCTGTAAATAATACAGCTACATTTAATGGAATAACAAGTTTCGACGGACAATATATGGTTTGTTTCAGCTCTCCTCCTAATACAGTTGGTACAGCCCTTAATTTTGACGGAACAAATGATTATGTAGATTGCGGCAATGCCTCCAGCCTCAATATCACCGGGGCTATTACTATAGAGGCATGGATAAATGCCGATACCTGGAATGCCAATTCCTGGGGTGGAACTATAGTAGGTAAAGATAATACAAGCTCTTCAGGATTCGACCTTCGTTGTGGCAACGGTGGCATGTTAAGCTTTGTTGTAGGTGTTGGGGGAGCATGGCACGAAGTCCTTTCAGGTGCTGTAATGTCAAGCGGACGATGGAATTATGTGGCAGGTGTTTATGATGGCTCAACCCTGTCTATTTATGTAAATGGCGTACTCGCAGGACAACAATCCCTTTCAGGTTCTATTGGCGTATCAGCTTTATCGCTGTTTATTGGAAACAGCCCCGGATTCCCCACAAGGGTTTTCGATGGTAAGATTGATGAAGTACGACTATTTAATGTGGCAAGAACCCAAGCTCAAATACAGAGCGATATGTGCAATACCCTTACAGGCACTGAAACCGGTTTGGTTAATTACTGGCAGTTTAATAATGGCTCGGGCACAACACTTACTGATGTAGTAGCATCCAGCAACGGAACGCTGACAAATATCGACGCAGCCACCTGCTGGGTCGAAAGTTATGCAATGGTAGTGCCTGCACCCGCAGCAGCTACAAGCATCACTTTTACAGGCTTCACCGCCAACTGGACAGCACCTGCAATAGGAACAGTTACAAGCTACAAATTAGATGTATCAACCAATACTACTTTTACTGCTATGGTTTCAGGTTATAATAATGTAGATTGCGGCAACAATTTATCAAAAGCTGTAACAGGTTTAACAAGCGGCGTTACTTATTATTACCGTGTAAGAGCCGATAAAACGAGCCTTACAGGTACAGGTGCCAATTATTATACTTATACAACAGTTACTACTTCTTGTACTCCTCCCACCATAACCAGCCAATCCACCGCTTCGCAAACACAACCCGAATACTGTTCTTTTTATCCAATTACGGTAACGGCAACAGGCACTGATTTAACCTACCAATGGTACAGCAATACCGTTGCCAGCAATAGCGGAGGAACTTCGCTTGGCGCAGACGACTTTGGCTCACAAACATCCAGTTATACACCACAAGGAAAAGCAGCCGGAACACTGTATTATTATTGCGTGGTAAGCGGTTGCGGAATATCTCAAACCAGTGCAGTATCAGGGGCTTTTATATCAACTGCTGTGGCTGCACCTGCGGGAAGCGGAACTGTTGCTGACCCATACAGGATTGCCTCCCTTGATAATTTGTGCTGGCTACAAGCACCGGCAAATAAGGCTTATTGGACCAGTAACTTTATTCAAACGGCTGATATTAATGCTGCCCCATGCAAAAACTGGAATGGTGGAACCGGTTTTAGTCCTATTGGTTACTATGACGGCAGTACGTATTATAAATTCAGTGGCACATACAAGGGCAAAGGACACACGGTTGACAGTATATACATTGATGGTACGACTAGGTCTTCCGTTCAGGGCTTTTTCGGTTACATAATAAACGCAACTATTGATAGCCTTAGCGTAACCAATGTATCAATACTTAGCAGAGGATATGTTGGAGGCCTTGTTGGTGTGGCAGAGGCAGAAAGCAATACGACAACGACAATAAGTTATTGCAGTAGTAGTGGAACCGTGACTGGTTTAAGTAATAATAATTCTAGATATGGAGGGCTTGTTGGTGAGGTTAATAATTACAATTATACTAATGGTTCTAATGTCTTAATTAAGTATTGCTATTCATCAGCAAAAGTAAGTAGCGGACCAAGTTATTACCAGAATTTAGGCGGCTTTGCCGGATTGCAATCAGGTCATATTACACAATGCTATTCCAGAGGTTTAGTTGTAACAGACAATTATTTAATAGGTAATGCGGGAGGAGGTTTTGTTGGTTATTTTAATACTCAATCTGGTACAATAGATTCATCGTATTGGGATATTGAAACTTCAGGGCAAACAACAGGAGGAAAATACACCGATACAACCCAAGTACATGGAAGAACCACAGCCCAAATGAAGACCCAATCCACATACACAGGCTGGGATTTCAGTAACAGATGGTATATTTCTGCCAATGCAAACAATGGATATCCGTGTTTTTATTACGCACCCGAACTAAGCACACAGGCGGTAAGCAATATACAAAACTTTACAGCAAGTGCTCATGGCACCATTGTATGCAAGGGAACACCTATTATCAGCTCTTACGGTGTATGCTATAATACCACCGGCACACCAACAATAGCCGATGCCAAAGTAAACCTGGGTGCCACTTCTGGTTTTGGAGCGTTTACGGCAAACATGAGTGGATTGCATCACGGCACAACCTATTATATGCGGGCTTATGCCATCAACGAACGCGATACCGTTTACGGTGAGCAGCAAAGTTTTACAACTACCAATGTAACCCAAGCTTCTACCTGCCTCTACAACGGCGACCAGGCAAACTATATCAGCGTACCCAACAGCAGCTCGCTACAGTTAACCAATAATTACAGCATAGAAGTATGGATTAAACCCGGTGTGGCAGTCACCACCAACCGGATTATTGTATCCAAAGGATATAATGCCAACGGCTACACCCTCTTGTCGAGCGGAAGCGGAAACCACCGCGGACTGATTTTCGATGGCATGGCAACTGCCGATAATATTCTTACGCAAAATCAATGGTGCCATATAGCAGCCGTAAATAACAACGGAACAAGGCATCTTTATGTGAATGGAGAAGAAGTGGCACTTACGGGAACCCCTACAAGTGTAACCGCAAACACCCAGCCTTTGTATCTTTCAAATTATGATAACGGTGGGAGCAGCAATTGTTTCAGAGGATATATTGAAGAAGTGCGCTTATGGAATACAGCGATGACTTATGCCCAAATACGCGAAAACATGCACTTGCCACTTACGGGAAGCGAAACAGGGCTTGTATCCTACTGGCAGTTCGACGAAGGGCAACCGCCAATAGTTTATGATAAAAAAGGCGTAAACAATGGAACATGGTATGCTTCTGCTATCAATCAATATATAAACTCTAGCATTCCGTTTGGTAGCGGATACAGCAATACACAAGTGGTAAGCACTACCGGAACAACAACTTTTACCAATACCGGACTTGCCATAAACTTTACTACCAAAAGCGGCAGTGATATCATAGTTGTTGCAAGAATAGACAGCTTTCCAAATATTAACCCCACAGAGGTTGATGCTGTTTTCGACAGGCAATATTGGGCGGTTCATAAATATGGACCGGGTGATTATACAGCAAACCTTACTTTCACGATAACGGAAAATTTTACTGCTTCAGATGAACTTCAGCCCGGCAAGATTGATCTATACACACGCACTAGCGCTACCGATGATAACTGGACATACCTGGCTTCTGCCTCATCGGTGAGTGCAACGAATCATCAGGTTACATTTAATGGACTGAATAATATAATGAATCCGTCAGAAAATGACCCCAACAGCGTTAAGTATTTAGGACAGTATATCATTGTAAGAGAACAATGTCAGGTAAATATTCCTGATGTAAACTTTAAGACTGCACTATTAGCAATACCCGGACTTGATGCCAACAGCGATGGCAAAATCCAATGTACGGAAGCTACCGCTTTTACCGGCGACATAGATGTAAATGCTAAAACAATTGCTGATATGACAGGTATAGAAGCTTTCACTCATATTACTAAATTGTATTGTTCTCATAACAACTTCACAAGCTTAAATATTTCGGCTCTAACATTGCTAACTGATTTGGATTGCAGCTATAATCAACTTACAGCTTTAAGCATAACAAGCAATACGGCTCTTAAAAACTTTTCATGTGCGAATAATTCATTAACAAGTTTAAATGTAAGCGGCAACGCTTCTTTAAATTATCTGCTTTGCAGATACAATCAACTTGCAAGTTTGGATGTTACTTCAAATTCAGCTCTTATTGGTTTGTTCTGCAACAACAATATATTGACAAGTTTGAATGTTACCGGACTTACTTCGCTTACCAATATTAATTGTGGCGTGAACCAACTTACGAATCTGGACTTTTCGACCAATACAGGCATTACAAACTTGGGTTGCGATTATAATTCATTAACAAGTTTGAATGTTAAAAATGGGCACAATACCATTATGTCAGGCTCTAATTTTTATGCAACCAACAATCCCGGATTAAGTTGTATTAAAGTAGATGATGTCGCCTGGTCAACAACTAACTGGATACATAAGGATGCAGGTGCAAGTTATAGTACTGATTGCATACCCCCTTGTATTGTAAATATTCCCGATGCAAACTTTAAAGCCGCCTTATTGGCAATATCAGGACTCGATGCCAATAACGATGGAGAAATTCAATGTTCTGAAGCAACGGCATGGACTGATACTATTGATGTTTATAGTCAAAACATTTCTGATCTAACCGGAATTGAAGCTTTTACAAATCTTACCCATTTAGATTGCGGGGCTAATTCTATTAGCAGCCTTGATGTATCGTCAAACACAGCCCTTGTGAATTTTTATTGTGGAGGCAATGATCTAAGCACTTTAGATTTGACAGCAAACACAGCCCTTGTAAAAGTAAATTGCATCTATAATTTACTAATAGGTTTGAATATTTCCGGGCTTACCTCTCTTACAGAACTGGACTGTCACAATAATCAACTTGCCAGTTTGGATGTTTCAACAAACACAAGTCTTAATCGTTTGGGATGCACAGATAATGTATTAACCAATTTAAATATTTCCGGACTTACTTCTCTAAAAAACATTTATTGTTATTCAAATCAACTGACAACCCTGGATATTTCATTAAATACCACACTTGAAGCCTTGTATTGTAACGATAATTCATTAACCACTTTGAATATGAAAAACGGCAACAATGTCAATATGGGTAATCATTTGGATGCAACAAACAATCCGGGTTTAAGTTGTATACAGGTTGATGATGTAGCTTGGTCAACTGCCAACTGGACAAATGTTGATGCAGGAGTAAGTTATAGTACCAATTGTGCTTGCACTAACCCAGCCATAAGCAGCCAGTCAACAGCAACACAAACACAATGCTTAGATGGAACATTTACTCCAATTACGGTTACTGCAACAGGTACTAATTTAATTTATCAATGGTATAGCAATGCTACTGCAAGTACCTCAGGTGGAACAACGATAGGAACAAATTCAAATTCCTATACCCCATTAGCAACAACAGTTGGAACTCTCTATTATTATTGTGAAGTAAGCGGAGATTGCGGAATACCACAATCCACTGCAGTGTCGGGAGCATTTATTGTAAATACAATACCTGATACTCCATCCAATACTACGCCTCTCGCT
>CAIXTV010000045.1 GCA_903922465.1 uncultured bacterium | reverse complement strand
GCGCGGTAAATCGAATAAACTAAAAACAAACCTCCGAATAAAAGGAGTTCTGTAAAAATAAAGAGCCACATTCCTAATTTGGAAGCTTCGTCGTCTCTGTGTTCTTCTATATGGTTATGATTTTCACTCATGATTTTATTTCTCTATTTATAATCGTAAGGATTTTTCTTAATAACAGGGGCTTCATCAAAGTTCTCTAAAGATGGGGGCGAAGGGATTTGCCATTCTAAAGTAGAACCATTCCATGGATTAGCGGGCGCAATGGCACCTTTTCTTACACCCATAACCAGGTTATACACCATAAGGATTAAACCTGATATTAAAATGATTCCACCAAAGGTTGATATAACATGAGCCCATTGGAATTGTGGTAAATAATCGAAGTATCTTCTAGGCATTCCCTGTATTCCAATAATAAACTGTGGGAAGTACAATAAATTGAAACCAACAAAAATAGTTCCCCAGGCAATATTTGCTCTTTTGAAATTATACATTCTTCCATACATCTTTGGCAACCAATAATGAATGGCGGCGAAGAATGCAAAGCCCATTCCACCGAAAATTATATAATGGAAATGCGCAACAATAAAAGAGGTGTCGTGAACCTGAATATTGGTTGCCACAGAACCAAGAATGAGTCCGGTTAATCCCCCAATCATAAAAAGGAAGATAAAGGAAAGGGCGTATAAGAAAGGAGGTTTTAAATCGATAGAACCTTTATACATGGTCGAAATCCAGTTGAAAACTTTAATGGCACTGGGTACAGCAACAATAAAAGTTAATAAAGAGAAGAACCATCTTGCGTTTTCACTCATTCCTGAAGTATACATATGATGTCCCCACACGAGGAAACCAACACCTGCAATGGCTAAGCTTGATAAAGCAATGGCTTTGTAACCATAAATCTTCTTCTGACAAAAGGTAGGGATGATTTCCGTAATAACACCCATTGCAGGAAGTATCATGACATACACTGCCGGATGCGAATAAATCCAGAACAAATGCTGGAACAATACAGGGTCACCTCCCAGTTCGGGATTGAAAAATCCAATTCCGAACATACGTTCAGCAATAAGCATTAATAAAGTGATTCCAATAATAGGAGTTGCTAATAGTTGTATCCATGCAGTTGCATAAATCGACCAGGGAAATAAAGGCATGTTAAAGAACTTCATACCCGGAGCTCTCATTTGATGAACCGTAACAATGAAGTTAAGACCCGTTAGTATGGATGAAAAACCCAGCACAAAGGCTGCTGTAGTTGCCATAATAACACTCGTCCCTGTTGATGTGCTGTAAGGAGCATAAAAAGTCCAGCCGGTATCGGGAGGGCCACTCTTTAGAAATTGTGAGGCTACGGCTAAGATGCTTCCGAAAATAAATATCCACCACGAAAACAAGTTTAATTTGGGGAAAGCAACATCCTTTGCGCCTATTAAAATGGGTAGAAAGAAGTTTCCAAATACGGCAGAAAGCCCCGGAATTACTACCATGAATATCATGATAATTCCATGAACGGTGAAAACACCATTATAGGTTTGTGCTTTCATTATGGTTTCACCGGGAGCAATTAGCTCCAATCGCATTAATAATCCTAATATTGCACCAACAAAAAAGAAAGCCGCAATGGCATACATATACAATATGGCTATCCTTTTATGGTCAGTAGCAAAAATCCAGGAAAACAATCCTTTGTATTTCCCTTGGTGTTTAAGAAAACTTACGTATTCTATTTTATCTGTTCCGTTACTCATGATTAATAATTTTTGTTTTTTTCTTTTTGGGTCTGATAAGATACACTACAATGAAAACCAGTATAAAAAATATTATCAATGTTCCGGCAACCTTGGTAATATCCAAAGCAAATCGTTTATTGTCGGGGTCATAAGAATAGCAGAACATTAATATCTTCTGAATGGTAGGTCGGGGCTGCTCTTTATTTGCTTCTATCAAAGCCATTTTAAAATCCAAAGGAAGAAATGAAATTCCATACAGATAACGGGTTATCATTCCTTGGGGACTAATTGCCATAATAGCTGAAGGATGAACAAAATCGAGTCCAACAGCTCTGGTTTTAAAACCTACGGCATCGGTGATTTTGAAAATGGTTAAACTATCTGTTGTTAGAAACATCCAGCCGTCGCTATTGCCTTTCGAATAGCGTTCAGTGAATTTTAATTTTTTGTCTTTGGCTTTCTGTGGAGTATCCCTGAAGTTAAAACTAATGGTGATGACCTGATAATCTTTGCCTAAAACTAAATCAGTTTTTTGTATCACCGTGCCCAATCCCTCCAGGAGCGGACTGCAAAGTCCCGGACAATCGAAATACACAAACGATAAAATAGTAGGTTTGTTGATGAGTTGTTTTAAAGTTACAGTGTCGAATTTATCATTGATAAATTTCAAATCCATGGGT
>CAIXTV010000044.1 GCA_903922465.1 uncultured bacterium | reverse complement strand
TTTTATAATACAGAGCAATTATCCTTATTTTGAAAGGGCTTACTTTTTGAATAATGAAAAAACTCATAAAACTCATGCTGATTTATAAGTGATTAAGTGATGATAAAATGTTTTAAACTGTTTTATCGGACAACAATGATTCGAATTGAGCAAACTAATGCTAATGTCTATTATTTTTCCCCTTTTATGGCTCTTTAAAAATAAAAGGGAAGCAATAATGATAATAGCCACCTTGGTGGGAAGAAGAGATATTTCAAATATGCTAAACATTAGAGATGTTTGCTATATATCGCAATCAAAATCCGTATGAAAACAGCCTAATAACGTGGATAAATTGTGGCACGAGATTTGTTAAAATAGGTTAAGAAAAGGATTTTCCTTAAATGTAAAAAAAAAAGTAGTAAATTTGTATCTCTAAAAATCAATTAATCCAATGAAAAAAGTAATCTTAACATTATTTGTAGCAGCAGGTTTTTGCTTTGCTACACAGGCCCAAACTTCAACAAAAGCTGCCCCTATAGAAGGAGCAGAAATCGTGTTTGACAAAACCACACATGACTATGGTACCATGATGCAAGACGCAGATGGCAATTGTGAGTTTAAGTTTAAAAACACAGGAAATGAACCTCTTGTACTTTCAAATGTAGTTTCATCATGTGGTTGTACCGTTCCATCTTGGCCAAAAGAACCTATTCTTCCAGGGAAAACATCGGCTATCAAAATTCACTATGATACTAAACGTATTGGTACCATCAGTAAACAAATTACGGTTATGTCGAATGCTAAATCAGATAGAATTATCTTAAACATTAAGGGTAACGTTTTGCAAAAAGAAGCAGAAAAAGTTCCTGAAAAAGTACAAAGCCCAACAACGGTTCCTAACAAATAAAAGATTAGTATATATAAATCTTTTTCACCAATTTTGCACCCGGTTTAAACGACCGGGTTTTTTTATGCACACTAATTAAATATACTATGCCAAGCATTTCAGAAAAGGGCATTCTCATGCCATCCTCTCCTATTCGTAAACTCGTTCCTTATGCAGATGTTGCAAAAAGTAAAGGACATAAAGTTTATCACCTCAATATTGGTCAGCCTGATATTGAAACTCCCGAAAACGCTATGAACGTTTTGAGGAATACTCCAATAAAAGTAGTCGAATATAGTCATTCGGCAGGGATATTATCGTATAGGAAAAAATTGGTGGAGTATTACCATCGCTTTAATATTGAAGTGAATCAAGATGAAATAATTGTAACGAACGGTGGTTCTGAAGCAATTTTGTTTGCTTTTATGATTTGTCTGAATCCTGGCGATGAAGTGATTGTTCCAGAACCGTTTTATGCAAATTATTTAGGTTTTGCCGTAACAGCAGGCATTAATATTAAACCTGTTACTTCTATAATAGAAAATGGATTTGCCTTACCTGCGATTGAAGAATTTGAAAAGCTCATTACTCCAAAAACCAAAGCGATATTGATTTGCAATCCAAATAATCCGACCGGCTATTTATATACACAGCAAGAACTTGAAACCCTTAAAGATTTGGCTTTAAAACATAATCTATATATTCTTTCAGATGAAGTGTATCGTGAATTTTGTTATGATGGAGAACCCCATTTTTCGGCGATGAATCTAAAGGGTGTTGATGATAATGTGATTATGCTCGATTCCGTTTCGAAACGTTATAGTGCTTGTGGAGCAAGGGTTGGATGCCTGGTTACCCGTAATAAAGAAATTCTTTCTATTACGATGAAATTTGCTCAGGCACGTTTAAGTCCTCCTACATTTGGGCAGGTATTATCTGAAGCAGCAATCGATACGCCTCAAACGTATTTCGATAATGTGATGAAAGAATATATCAGCCGCAGAAACCTTGTGGTTGAAGCTATTAATAAAATGGAAGGCTGCTTCTGCCCTACTCCTAAAGGTGCATTTTATGCCGTTGCCCGTTTACCTATTGACGATGCTGATAAATTTTGCCAATGGTTGCTCGAATCGTTTGAATTTAATAAGAAAACGGTGATGCTGGCACCCGCCACAGGCTTCTATTCGACAAAAGGTTTGGGGAAAAATGAAGTCAGGATAAGTTATGTGCTAAATGTGGACGATTTAAAAGAGGCTATGATTTGCCTTGATGAAGCCTTAAAAGTGTATCCCGGAAGGATATAAATCTCTTGTTTTTAATATTTGTACGGGAAGATATTTCTTTCTGTTGATATAATATACCTACAACGGTCGACTATCCGTGCACGGGACATCAAACAAGCTATTTCGTTGAGCTATCTATGAATTCGGGTTCAGTATAAGCAACAATATTATCTATAAGATGTCGCACCTATTGTTTTATTTTCTGTTTGTACTCATCTCCTTTTTTCAAATCGCCCATCATATAATATGTATTGGCAATATTCATTAATATTCTCGAGTTTTTGGGTTCAATACTAATTGCTTTATTAAAGTAGCCAATTGATTTATCATAATCTTTAGTCAAACCATATACTATTCCCAAATTTTCATTTATACTTAAATCGTTGGGCTCAAACCGAATTGCTTTCAATAAATATTCTTTTGCTAAAGGTATGTTATTAAAAACTCTTCCGTAAATTTCACCTAATTTCCCAAGTGCTTTACCGTTATTGGGATTTTTATTGATTAAGGATTGCAGGATGATGAAGGATGAATCAGTCTTGCTCACCTTAGAATACACATCTGCCAATTGAATTTGATATTCGGAATTGTCCTGGTCGAATTTCAGTAATTGCTGAAATGCATTAGCTGAAAGCTGGAATAAATTCTTTTTCTCTGCTTGTTGGGCAACATACTTCATATTGTTAATAGCCTCAGACTTATTAGGGTTTATAGCAAATGCATTTTGAAAACAACGATAAGTGTTTTCGAAATCATCTAAGCCATGATAGGCATTCCCCATCAAAATCCATCCGGCAAAGTTCTTGGGATAAATTTCAACTCCACGGGTTAAATACGTGATGGCCTTACGATACAATGCATCCTTTTTTTGTGGAGCTTCCTTGTCAGCTTTTTCAACCAATACCCCTCCTGCCGAAACATTGCATTTTGTACTATTGACAGAGGTTTTTACATCCGTCGTAAACAAGGTGAAATCATCCTGCCATGCGAAGTTTCTGCTAAAGGTTTTCACTGAAAACAATAATACAATGGCAAATAGAAATACAAATCCGCCCTTTGAATGAATGAATTTCGGGATATATTTATTTATCAGTGATGCAATTAATATCAGCAATCCAAGCATGGGTGCAAATAAAAACCTTTCGTTCATAAAGGTACCGATGTTGAAGAAAAGGTTAGATGATATTGAGAATGTCAGTACGAAAAACAATATTCCGAATGATGATATGCTGCGTTTTATAAATCCTTTGATGGCATAGAATGCTAAAGCTAAGCAAATTCCAACACTTAATAAAACAAAAGGACTCGAAAAGGATTGTATAGCAATTTGGAAAGGGTAATAATCGTGAGTGAGAGGATGTGGGAAGAGTAAGAGTTTAAAATAAATCAGCCAAGTATAAAATATGGTTGCCAGTTTTCCTGTGAAACTAACTCCAATGAATGGATTGTTAAGTAATTCGGTGGCTGCCCCTCCCGATTGTATCCAAAAACCGAGAGCATTAAATCGGAGATACATAAATATCATTGCAGAAATGAGCAAAGGGAAAAGAATGAAGGCCTGCTCTTTAAAAGAAGTTTTCTTAAAGAAATAAATGCTTAGTGGTATTACTGCAATGAAAGTCAGAGCGTTTTCTTTTGAAAGCAAAGCAATAAAAAAACTTAAAGAGATATATAAAAGGTTAAGGCTTTTATGATTCTCTACATATTTAATAGCAAACCACAAAGCTGCAAGGGCTCCTAAAAGTGACATTATTTCATCGCGACCTTTGATGTTGGCAACAACTTCTGTATGCAAAGGATGCACCACATACAATAAAGTAATGACGAAAGCAAAATGCTTAAATTGTTCGAGCATCTTAATATCATTAAAGATATTCGTAAGGACTTTGAAAAGTAAAAGAATCAAAAGGGTGTAAAGAATGATGTTAATCAGATGTCCTATAAAAGGATTCAATCCAAATATTTCATATTCAAAAGCGAACATTGCATGAGTGAGGGGGCGATACCTTCCTCCTTCTACAAGATTCTTTTTTATACCGAAGAACCCAGTAAAAGCATCGTTGGTGAAAACAGATTTCAATCCACTGACTCCTTCTTTAGTGAACTTGTTTTCAGAAATCAGCATTCTATCGTCTAAAGTATAACTAAAGAATAAAGTATTGGCATACAATAGGAGACTAATTCCTATTAAAATATAATTTTGATTAGAAACAGAACTGAAAAAACTTTTCCTATAGCTTGTTTCCTGATGCTTATCTTTCACGTTTATTGGTTTCATTCGAAATCGGGATATAATAAATATTTCTTTCTTATCTTTTTAAATTGTTCAATGCCGTTTGCCCAGCTTTTATGTATTTCTTCTTCACTCAATCCTTCGGTGATTTGTTTTTTTAGACTTTTTGTTCCGGCAAGCTTATCGAAAAAAGGATTAAAAAACTTCTTTTTATCAGGGAATGATTTATATAATTCAATTAACCAGTATAAATATAGATGCTGGTTGTTTTTCATAAATGCATTACCGAACTCTGATAAATCGTATCCATAACAAAGAGTATCCTGATAAGGAGGATGCATAGAAAACCCTGAAAGACTTTTTGGAGTAAAAGTGTAATCAAAGATTTTTAAATAAGGATGACCTAACAACTGAAACGGCTTATCTGTCCCACGCCCCACGCTTATAGCAGTGCCTTCGAAGAGGCCTAAGCTGGGATATAGATAAACTGAACTCATATTGGGTAAATTAGGAGAAGGTCTTTGAGGAAGTGTGTATTTATCTGTATGCGTATAATTAGCAACTTTTACTACACTTAGTTTGCATTTTAAACCATTTGGCAACCATGATTCACCATTTATCATATTTGCATATTCTCCACAAGTCATTCCATAAACAATAGGAACTTCATGCATCCCCACAAAAGAATGGCAGTCTTTTTCTAAAACTGGGCCATCTACATAAAATCCATTTGGATTTGGTCGGTCAAGTATCATCAATTCAACATTATTTTCGGCACAAGCTTCCATTATATAATGTAAACTTGAAATGTAGGTATAGAATCTAACCCCAACATCCTGAATGTCATATATGACTAGTTGGATATTTGCCAAATCATCTTTTGTAGGTTTCTTTTTTTCGCCATAAAGAGAAACCACAGGGATTTTTGTTTTCTCATCGTTGTAATCTTTCACACTGCTTCCCGCATCGGCATTTCCCCTAAAACCATGTTCAAGTGAAAATATCTTTAAAATATTAAAATGCATTGCAGAAAGACTGTCAACTATATGAGTTTTTCCAATTATTGAGGTTTGATTGGCAACAATGGCTATGGATTTCCCATTTAGTTTTTGGAAATATTGATCAGTACACTCAGCCCCAACCATAATAGAATTAGATGGTTTTATATGCACATTCATTGTGCTAACACTTTGTTGAGCAGTAATATTACACTGAATGAACACAGTGAAAACAGCTAGTAAGATGAAGCAATTTCTCATTAAAAAAGAGTTTAATTATATTGAATTCCGAAAATCAATGCAATTTTAATAAATTTGCAGCTAACTATTACAAATTGAAACTAGAAAACTTTATAGCAAGACGAATTTTAGGGAAAGATAAAAAGTTTTTTTCTTATCCAATACTTCCCATTTCCGTGACCAGCATAGCTTTGGGCTTAGCAGTCATGATTATAGCTGTATCTGTAGTAACCGGATTTCAAGAACAAATACGAAATAAAATAATTGGCTTTGGTGGCCATATTCAAATAAAGAATTACGATAATAATGAGTCTCTCGAGCCTCTTCCCATACTAAATAATCAAAATTGGCTCAAAGAAATTAAAGAAATTAAAGGAGTTAAGCATGTGCAGGCATTTGCTCAGAAAGCAGGAGTCATTAAAACTGAAACAGAAATAGAAGGCGTTATTTTAAAAGGGGTTGGCTGTGATTTCAATAGCGATTTTTTTTCGAAGAGTCTTATTCAGGGGAAAATGATTACTTGGAAAGATTCAGCAAAGTCAGACGAAATACTCATTTCAAAATACCTGACCGATAAGCTAAAGCTAAAACTTGGGAACAAGGTATTTATATATTTTATTCAAGACCCTCCTCGAATTAGAAAATTCAGCATTGCTGGGATTTATGATACGGGTTTTGAGGAATTTGATAAGAAATTTGTGATTTCAGACATTGGTCATATTCAAAAACTCAATAATTGGAAGGAAAATCAAGTTGCAGGCTTTGAAGTCTTGCTTGATGACTATAAAGACATTGATAAACTTTCGGAAAAAGTTTCAGAAACGGTGGGATATGACATTGAAGCCAAATCAATAAAACAGTTACACCCTGAAATCTTCGACTGGCTTAAACTTTTTGACATGAATGTAGTCATCATCATCGTCATTATGTCGCTAGTTTCAGCCATAACCATGATATCTACCTTACTCATTATCATATTGGAGAAGACTCGCGATATAGGAATACTTAAAGCTCTTGGTGCAAACAACTGGATGATTAGAAAGATTATACTCATTAAGACATTATACATTCTTGGGAAGGGCTTGTTATTAGGAAACTTAATAGCCTTAAGCTTATGCATCGCACAATTGAAATTTGGATTGATTCACTTAAACCAACAATCGTATTACATGCCATATGTTCCTGTAAACCTTAACTTTCAGTATATATTCCTAATTAATCTCTTCACCTTTATTCTATGTCTACTTTTGATGATAGGCCCTTCTTTTATCATAACCAGAATTTCTCCTGTAAAGGCAATTCGTTTTGATTGATCTTCTATGAAAGCATTCGATAATATAATTAAAACCCTAAAAAACAATAAGCTAAAAAAGTGGCTTTTCATAATATCAGCGAGTATTGTTTTTATATTTATAATGTCCTTTGCTTTAAGGAATATGATTCTGCATCATTATCTAAATAAAATATGTGATAAGTTTCATTCTAAGTATAAAGCTGAGTTATATATAGGAGAGTCTTCATTTCACGGAATCAATGGAATATCAGTTAATAACATTTCTTTAAAACCAATTGATGGCGATACTCTAATTTCGATTGAAAAGCTAGATTTTCATTTTGGTTTGATAAAACTTCTAATGGGTAAGTTTGCTATTCAAGATTTAGAATTAGAGAATACGTATCTTACACCAATTAAGCATGATAGTATTGACAACTTCAACTTTTTCTTTAGTAAATCATCTCCTCAGTTGGAAGGAGATAAAACTGATAAAAGCGTGAATTACGCTGAGCAGGCAGATAAGTTTATTGACTTAATATTTAACCTATTACCTACTCATGTTTCAATTAAGAATTTCAACAATATTAACCGATATAACAATCATGAGTTTTCTTTTCATATCGAGCAGTTTGAACTTAAAGAAGAAAACTTCAATCTCCCTATTATAGCTAAAGAAGATTCTCTGGAACACCACTGGACTTTGCTCGGACAACTTGATAAATCGAACAGAAAGCTCGGATTTACCTTAGTCGCAGGCAAAGACGAAGTCGTTTCGCTTCCATTTATTACTTACCATTGGAATGCTAAAGTACAATTCAGTTTTATTAGTTTTAGCCTTGATGAAGCCGAATTTAATAATGGGATATTTACTATTAAAGGCCTTGCTGCTTTACAACAATTCTCTGTTCAACATAAGAGAATATCACCTGAAGATGTGAAGTTTGATGATGCAAGCTTAAAGTATTGGGTTAATATAGGAAGTAATTATTTTGAACTCGATAGTAACACCAATGTGAGGCTGCATACTTTCGATTTTAACCCGTATTTTAAAGTAATTATCCAACCATCAAAGCAAATTGCCCTCTCCATTCATAAGCCTACTTTCCCTTCGCAGTTGATGTTTGAGTCTTTGCCAAAGGGTTTATTTAATAATCTCGAAGGGATTGAAACAAAAGGAAATATAAGTTATCATCTTGACTTCTTTGTGGATTTAGCATTGCCTGATTCTTTAAAATTTTATTCTGAATTGAAGCCTGAAGGCTTCAAGATTCAGCATTATGGCAAAACCAATTTAGCTTTCATCAATGATGCTTTTGAATACACTGCTTTTGAAGCCGGTGAGCCCATAAGGACTTTTATGGTAGGCCCGGAAAACCCTAATTTCAGGAGTTTTTCGCAGATTCCTGACTTTTTGAAATACGCTTTACTCACTTCTGAAGATGGTTGGTTCTTCTTTCATCAAGGATTTGTGCCTGATGCTTTTCGGGAGTCGATAGTTACCAATATTAAGCAAAAGCGTTTTGCTAGAGGTGGTAGCACTATCAGTATGCAATTGGTTAAAAATGTTTATTTAAACCGAAACAAAACCGTAGCCCGTAAGTTAGAAGAAGTTTTAATTGTTTGGCTTATAGAGAACTTAAGACTTGTATCTAAAGAAAGGATGTATGAGGTATACCTCAATGTTATTGAATGGGGACCTGGCATATATGGCGCGAATGAAGCAGCAAGGTTTTATTTCGAAAAGGATGTTTCCAAGCTTACATTGGCTGAATGCATCTTTTTAGCCAGCATTGTTCCGAGACCAAAAGGGTTTAAATATTCGTTTGACGAAAACCACGAGTTGAAGGAAAGTATGATGGATTATTACTATAGGGTTTCGGAAAAGATGTTGAAAAGACAGCAAATTACAGAACAAGATTATAACTCATTAGTCCCTAAGGTTGAGTTAAAAGGTGCTGCTTACCGAATGCTTTTAAAGAATGTAGTTTCGACTGACAGTGTTGCTGTTTTAGTAGAGGATGATGTTCTATAATCTGATCTTCTATTTTTATAAAAAAAGCTTATTGTTTTACGAATTTAGTTCGATTCACCTCCCCTTTAGTTTGAATTTCAAGGAAATAGACTCCTGCTTTTAAAGAAGTTGTGGATAAGTTTAAATTGAACTCAGAATTTCCTGTATTTGCATAAACTCGCCTTCCAGAAACATCCATCACATTAATATCAAGGATGCCTTCGGGGGAAGAAACGTTCAAAATATCAGAAACTGGATTTGGATATATATTAAATGAATGCTTTTGACTGCTTTCATTAACATTCATTAAAGCAGGGCAATATGATTGATAGGTAATTCGGGCTGATTGCTGTAAGGAATCGCTGAAAGTGGTCCAAGAAGCCGCATTTGAATGAAGATAATAATCTAAATATGGAATCAACATATCGAAAGTTGCTGACTGCTGTTCTGCACGACTGATAGGTACAACAGGCAAACAGGTCGATTCGCCAATAGTGCAATAGGTGCTGCTATTTGCAAAGTAGCAATGCCCTCCATTTTTAATGCTTATCATCACTTTGCAGTTCGTAGCTAAGGAATCGTACATTATTTGCTGATGAGTTGCAGGAGGTGCCACACAATCTTTTTCGCCCGAAAAGAGCAGGCAGGGAATGCTCACCTGCTGAGATGCTGTAATGGATGAAGGAGTAGTATTTGCAGCGGCAAAGCTAACCATCACATCTGGCACTGAATTGTTTGCGGAAGCAAGAAATGAAGCCCCCCCTCCCATTGAATGCCCCATGATGGCAGACATATTTGTCAGCTTTTGAAAGAAAGGAGAAATGGCATCAGCATTTTCAGCTTTAAGTTTATTGATTAGAAATGCCAAGTCATTCCCGAAATCGGCATGGACAGGCGAAAAGGAGCTCTCTGTGGTGGTGAAAACCATAATGTAGCCCAGAGGCACCAAAGTAGTCCAGAAGTCATCATAAGCATCCCAAGTCATCACAAATCCATGCCCAAACACGATAAGAGGGAATTGCCCTGCTTCGAAGGGAGTATTGTTGCCAGCAGAAGTTGCCGGATAATATATTTCCGTTGCAATACTTCGGTTTGCGCGAGCTGGGTCCTGATAAGTTATGGATTGATGTCCAACAAAATACTGAGCTTGAATTGTTAAGCAAACAAGGCCAAACAGAGCTAAAAGAGTAATTTTTTTCATGATGATATTTTATTTTCAAAAGTATAAAAAAACTAAACTAAAACGAGTGCATTTTCTTTTTTTAGACACACATTGTATTAAATCCAAAAAAAATCAATTTTATTTTGGTTTTCGTTCCCTACTAAATGCTAGATATTGCAAATCGATTCTTGAAAACTTCTCTATGTTTAGTTTTCATCATTAAAATATAGCCAGGTTTTCAATATTAATGGAGTTTTCAAATAAAACCAAGTGATGAAATTTTGGATTTTATACGCTTTAAAATATACATATAGTATTCATTATAAATTAAATACATAAATATTAAAAACAGAAAATGATGTTTTAAATTTCTGACTTCGCATTAAATTATACGGAAATTTAGTTTTGAAAAACTGCCATTGAATAATGGTAAACATGGTCAGTTTTTTGAAAAACTGTCACAGAATAATGGTAGACAAGGCCTGTTTTTTGAAAAACTGTCATTGAATAATGGTAAACATGGTCAGTTTTTTGAAAAACTGTCATTGAATAATGGTAAACATGGTCAGTTTTTTGAAAAACTGTCACAGAATAATAGTAGACAAGGCCTGTTTTTTGAAAACCTGCCGTAGTATACCAAAAATCAAATCTCGAATTTTCAGCAATTAAAGGCTTCTACTTTCATAAAAGGATTTTATTCCGAAAATCATATTGCATATTTTCAGTCACTTTCATCTAAATCATAATTATTGGATATGTTGCTAAACAAAAAGCCCCAAATCTTATTTTTCTATAAATAGAAATTTAAGATTCAGGGCTTTATAATAAAAATTATTTCGCCTTACAATGGATTCAACTACTTAGTAGCGTTTTCGAGGCGTTTCATTATTGAAAAGATGAATAAGGCGGCCAAAATGCAAACAATGATGAATACGCCCCATAAAATGTACAAATCAATTTTACCCCATAATAAACTTCCTACAAAGAGGAATTTGTTGCCAATGGCGGTTGCCAATAGCCATCCTCCCTGCATGAGACCCTGAAAACGGGCGGGAGCAACTTTCGAAACGAAAGATAAGCCAATTGGGCTTAGGAACAATTCGGCAATGGTCATTATGAGATACGAACTCATCAACCAATAAGGACTTACGCGCATAGAATCAACCACTGCTGCTCCTGCTAAATCTTTTGGTGAGATTAAATTGAGAGAAGCAATTAGAACCAGCACAAAGCCAACAGATGCGATAATCATTCCAATTCCTATTTTTCGTGGTGACGATGGCTCAATGCCTTTTTTGTTCATCCAGGCAAAAACGCCCATCACAAGCGGTGTAAGCGCAACAATAAATAATGGATTGAATGATTGGAAAACTTCAGGGGAAATGATATTTGCCGAAGTAGCATGACTAGCAAAGTAATAACACCCAAAACCGAAGGCAACAAACATAGCCCCTCCCAACATTCGTGTCATGTTCTTTTTGTTGAAAAACAACAAAATACAACCCGCAATGGAACCTATCACACATAACATCGATTCAAGATTAAAAAACAAACTTGTGACTGGTCCTACGGCCTTTGCGGTATAATCTCTGGCAAACATGGTCAGTGTAAGACCATTTTGATGAAATGACATCCAGAAAAATATCACAACAAAGAACACCATAAATAAAGACATCACTCTAGGTTTTTCATCTTTGGTAGATATCTGGAAAATAAGAGTAACAAAACCCACAAACAAGCCAATGGCCAGCCCCAATTTATAATTGATATCAGCAATATCGGTGTATTGATCCGCAAAATGGAAAAGAAGTGCTATGCCAACCATAAGGGCTAGAGAAATAATGGTTGCTTTTAAATTACTTGCCAAACCAACAGTTGAATTATCTTTTACTTTTACTTCTTTCACTGCATTTCTTTCGCTAGCAGGAATATGTTTATTGAAAATGATATATATGATTAAAGATAAAATCATGGCTCCGGCAGCAACACCAAAAGCATAGTTATACCCTGTTGAAAATACATTAATATAATCCTTAGCAAAAACCCCCAAATCAGAAGCAGATTTTCCACCACCTTGAATAATAGAAGCATCGGCAAAGGTTTTGAGTTGAGTTGTATCTTTCAACGTACCATTAATGAATTGATGGCACAAGGAAGGCAGATTGCTGTCCTCAATATAACCATTCAGTTTTAGCCAATAAACTTTAACTGCTTTTGCAACGAAGGGAGCAAAGAAAGCACCTACGTTTATGCCCATATAAAAGATCATAAAGGCCCCGTCACGATATTTCTTATACTTTTCATTATCATACATCTGACCAACTACTGCCTGAAGGTTTCCTTTAAACAAACCATTCCCTAAGGCAATAACAAATAATGCCGAAATGGAAACCCATTGTTCAGAACCAGGGATTGCAATTATGCAATAACCTGCAAACATAATAACCTGTCCGACAAATATGACAGTTTTATACTTCTTAGTCCAGTCGGCAAGCATACCGCCGAGCAAAGCCAAAGCGTAAATTGCAAAATAAAACCAGGAATAATAAGATCCTGCAGCCTCAGCATTCAGATTATAGCGCGCTTGAAGAAACATGACCAGAATAGCCATCATGGTATAGAAACCAAAACGCTCTCCCATGTTAGTAAAAAAGGCTACTAATAAACCTTTAGGGTGATTTTTTAACATAATGTGTAATTTAAGTGTGTATTATTTTGATTGTGTGACAAAAATAGTGTTTTTACTCAATAATCAAAGAGAATGTTTAATTTAGAAGTTTGCTTTATGATTTTATATCTTTAAGTCAACAGTCAATAATTCGTTATAACACTATAGAATTTATTTTCTTTGGAAGGAATTATAACCAAAACTTTGTTGCTTATTACTACTTTCAGTTAATCGCGAAGCACCACAAACTCAGTATCATTAATGAATTTAATGACGGTTGAAGCTTTCACTTCGTTTGATACTTCCTGATTCAACTGAACGACGAAGTCAACGCCATTTTTAATTTGTGCAGATATGGTATTAAAAACGATAGGAGCATTTTGCCCCGAAATATTAGCGGATGTAGAAACAATTGGAGCGCCAAGCTTAGAAATCAATTGTTCGCAAAACCTATTCTTCACAACTCTAATAGCCACACTTCCGTCAGCATTAATAACATTTGCGGCCAAATTTTTTCCTTTAGGGAATACCACCGTAAGGGGTTTCTTGTAACTTTTAATCAATTCGGTGGCAATTTCAGGGAGGTCAACAACGAAATCATTTAGGTTTTTAATGGAATCAATTAATATTATAAAGCTTTTATCGGCAGCACGCGCCTTAAGTTTTTGAATTTTCTTTACGGCTTTAGCATTCGTTGCATCGCATCCTATTCCCCAAACGGTATCGGTGGGATAAAGGATAATTCCTCCTGATTTTAAAATGCTTATAGCAGCATCAATAATTTCTTCCATATATTATATTCTAAAGAGTAGTTGTTCTTTTTTGATTGAAAGCGCACATTTAAAGTGCCCTTCAGGACATTGATTTTGCCCATGTAAACCACAAGGGCGGCAATTTAGTATTTTCAGTGTTTCAATAACCATAGCATCATCAGATAAAGGTCCGAACCCAAAATCAGTGATAGTTGAACAAAACAAGGCGGTTGTTTTAGCATTTACGGCCGATGCTAAATGTAAAGGAGCTGAATCGTTTACAAAATTCATTTGAGCATCTTTCATCAGAGAAGTGGTTTGTAGCAAACTTAGCTTACCTGCCAGATTTTTTACTTTAATGTTTTCGTTAGATATGTTGTTTATAATGTTCTCCATTAGGCTAATATCCTGTTTCCCTCCAATTAAATACACATCTAAGCTTTTTGGAATTTCATTCAAGAATTCGCACCATTTCGCAATAGGGAATTGTTTTGTGAACCATAATGAAGCAGGGGCAACACAGATGTAAGGTCGTTGCTTAAAGGGAAATACTTTCTCTTCATCTTGTTTTGTAGGATATAAAACCGGCCTTCTGTTGCTGATTTCACTTGAAATTTGAATTAAACTCAAATTTCTTTCCACTTCATGAAAAGATTGTTGGGGATTATTTATGATATGATGATGAACATCATTGCATAAAAACGACAAAGGATTCTTCTGAAAAATGGTTTTCCTGTCTGCTTTTGAAAAAGCCGTGAGCATACCTGTAGAAACGAAACGCTGAAAATTAATCACCCATTCGTATTCCTTAGCTCTTATCTTTTTTAATAGAGAAAACAAATGAGAGTACTTTTCATTTGACTTATCCCAAATCAAAACTTCATTAATAAAAGGATGGCCCGAGAAAAGGCTTTCGTTGCCTTTTTTAAGTAGCACATCAATTTTCGCTGAAGGGTGTAGTCGATGTAGTTCTTCCATAACCGGGCTTATAAGAATTACATCGCCAATTGAGGCGGTTTGAATTAAAAGAATTTTAGTAATGTTTTCAGGCATAATAAACTAAACAACTACATTGTATTCTCTCAAAGCATCGTTGAGCGAGGTTTTTAAATCGGTTGAAGGTTTTCGTTTCCCAATAATCAAAGAACAGGGAACATAAAACGTTCCTGCCCGGAATTCTTTTTTTAGGCTTCCGGGAATGACAACAGCATTTTCGGGAACTTCTCCAATATAAGTCACGGCTTCTTTGCCCGAAACATCAATAATTTTAGTACTTGAAGTGATGAGAACCCCTGCTCCTATTACTGCCCCTTTACGAATGTGGGCTCCTTCAACAATAATGGAACGCGAACCGATAAAGCAATCATCTTCTATAATAACGGGTTTGGCTTGCAAAGGCTCTAAAACCCCTCCTATTCCAACCCCTCCGCTAACATGCACATTTGCGCCTACCTGCGCACACGATCCAACGGTGGCCCAAGTATCTATCATTGTATTACGTCCAACATAAGCTCCTATATTAACATAGGAAGGCATTAGGATAACCCCTTCCGAAAGGAAAGAGCCATATCTTGCCAAAGCGTGGGGAACAACCCTCACGCCCGATTGAGCAAAATGTTTTTTTAGAGGTATTTTATCATGAAATTCGAAAGGAAAGGCTTCAATTGTCTCCATTTTGTGGATAGGAAAATATAAAATCACCGCTTTTTTAACCCATTCGTTTAAAATCCATCCATTACTTGAAGGTTCTGCTACCCTAATTAAACCCTTATCGAGCATTTCAACTGCCTCGTTAATTGCTTGTTTAGTATCTTCATTCTCAAGCATTAAGCGCTTGTCCCAAGCCTCTTCAATTAGTCCTTTTATGTGTTTAAGCATTTCTATTCAAGTTAATTTTTCAAAATTACAAGAAAAAACACATATAAAATCCACATTAAAAAGAAAATGTTGTTATTTTGCATATTCAAATAAAATGTATGGGAAGAATTTTAGCAATTGATTTTGGACAAAAAAGAGCAGGGATAGCCGTTACTGATGAACTTCAGATGATTGCGAATCCGTTGACTACTATTTCTGCGTCTAAAACCATTGAATTTATTCAGGAATATATTTCTCACGAAAATGTTGATTGTATTGTTGTTGGCGAAGCAAAAGATTTACAAAACCGCCCTTCGGAGTCGGCTAAGTACATTGAACCCTTCGTAACTAAATTACATAAAAAGTTTCCTTGGCTTACGATAGAAAGAATTGATGAGCGTTTTACTTCTAAAATTGCGATGCAGGCGATTATAGATGCTAATTTAAAGAAAAAAGACCGTCAGCAAAAGGAATTGGTCGACAGCATTAGTGCAACTATTATTCTTCAGTCATATCTCGAAACTATGGAATTCCGTTCTAACAAAAAAAAATCATGATATTACCTATTATTGCTTATGGCTCTCCTGTTTTAAAAAAACGTGCCGTAGAAATTAAATCTGATTATCCAAACTTACAGCAGTTAATACAAGATATGTTCGACACTATGTATGCTGCAAAAGGCGTGGGTTTGGCTGCTCCTCAAGTAGATGCTTCGATACGTCTGCTTATAATTGATGCAACGATTTATTCTGATGAATTTCCTGAAACCATTGATTTTAAAAAGGTAATGATTAACCCCGAAATCATAGAGGAAACTGGGGATGAATGGGCTTTTAATGAAGGTTGCTTGAGTGTTCCCGACATCAGAGAAGATGTTTGGCGCAAACCTTGCATTAAAATTACTTATCAAGACGAAAACTTCAACACCTTCACCGAAGTGTATAAAGGTATGGTTGCACGTGTGGTGCAGCACGAATATGACCATCTCGAAGGAAAATTGTTTGTTGAAAAAGTAAGTAATATCCGAAAAATACTTCTCAAACGAAAACTCACTGACATTACGTTTGGGAATATTAAAGTAGATTATAGAATGAAATTCCCCTTACGCAAGAAATCAAGATAAATTTGAAATTGCTTATATCAACATAACACTTAATATAACTAAACTAATCATAGATATGAAAACTCTTAAAACATTAATCATCTTAACTTTAACAGTTGTTATTTTTACAGCTTGTGGAAATAAAAAAGATAAAGCCGCACAAAACATCAAACAGATGGAAGAGGTATTGTTAAAGGATTCGACGGGGCTTGATCTTAAAAAAGCCAAAGAAATTACGGAAGCATATATTGCTTTTGCTGATGAATATCCTAAAGATACCCTCGCCCCTGTTTTTCTTTTTAAAGCAGCCGATATTTCGATGAATATTTCAAAACCTGAACAGGCGGTAAATCTTTTTAACCGCGTTTTGAAAGATTATCCCGATTTCCGTCGTGCTCCTGATTGTATTTTCATGAAGGCTTTTCTATATGAAAATATTATGAAAAACCTTAAAAAAGCCGAAGAGCTTTACAAGGAGTTCATACAGAAATATCCCTCTCACGATTTGGCCGACGATGCTCAGATGTCGATTGACAATTTGGGAAAAACTCCCGAACAATTGATTGCTGAGTTTGAAGCCAAGAACGATTCGGCTATGACAGCCAAGAAATAAACTAATTTCAACTTTGTTTTTGCTGCGCCTTTTCGATGAGAAAAGGCGCAGTTTTAATGTAACGACCTAAAAACATGATACCCCGTTTCGAATTTGATGCTGTGCTTGAAAAAGTGCCTGAGATTAATGCTTGCTTTATTCGATTTCCTTTTGATGTGTTTGAAATCTTTGGGAAAAAGAATCAAATCAAAATTAAAGTTTGGATTGATGGAGAGTATTATCGTGGTTCGCTTGCAAATATGGGGATGGGTTGTCACGTTTTACCCATTTTAAAAGCCCTGCGCTTAAAAATCAATAAAAATGAGGGCGATACTGTTCATTTTATTATTGAACAAGATTTGGATGAACGCTTGGTGATTATTCCAGATGACTTTTTGCTTGAACTCAATACGAATAAATTATTTGACTTCTTTGAAAGCCTTTCGTTTTCAAACCGAAAAGAATATGTGAATTGGATTGAAGGTGCAAAGCGCTCAGAAACCCGCATCAAAAGAATTCAAAAAGGGGTTGACTTGCTAAGCAATAAAGTTAAAAACCCAAATTAGTATTCAGATGTAACTTTATAACAGTCGTTAATTTTCAATGCACTGTAAACATTAAAGTTGCATCATATACCTAAATATATACATCAATCTATTTAAAGTGTAAATTAATTCCAAATCATTACTTGAAAAATCAACAGACAGAAACCTTTTCTTAGTTAGGTTGTACTTTTCTACTTCATGACATATTTTGCTTAAATATGTCGTGTTTTGCTTAAATATGTCGTGTTTTGCTTAAATATGTCGTGTTTTGCTTAAATATGTCGTGTTTTGATAAAATATGTCGTGTTTAAATAAAAAAAGTCGTGTTTTGCTTAAATATGTCGTGTTTTGATAAAATATGTCATGCTTTGATAAAATATGTCATGCTTTGATAAAATATGTCATGCTTTGATAAAATATGTCATGAAGTAGATCTCTTATACCCATAAAATGAAAAGTGCTGTTATTTTTACAATAACAGCACTTTAATATTAGATGCAATACAATTTTAGGAAATCATTCAAAGCAGTTTAACTTAACTGACTTTGTTGTTATTTCACTTCATTGGCATTTATTTCAATTCTTAGATTAACAAATTAGCTATTCATCGACAGCAGAAATTCTTCGTTTGATTGTGTGAAACGTATTCTTTCTTTAAGGAACTCCATAGCTTCGAGGGAGTTCATGTCGGCTAGGTGATTCCGTAACACCCAAATGCGTTGCAGCCATTCTTTATCAACCAAAAGGTCGTCGCGGCGAGTGCTTGAAGCAACAATGTCGATAGCAGGGAAAATGCGTTTGTTCGATAACTTACGATCGAGCTGCAATTCCATATTTCCTGTACCTTTAAATTCCTCAAAAATAACTTCATCCATACGCGAACCTGTATCGGTTAAAGCCGTAGCAATGATGGTAAGCGAACCTCCGTTTTCAATTTTACGGGCTGCTCCAAAAAAGCGTTTGGGTTTTTGCAAAGCATTGGCTTCTACCCCACCCGAAAGCACTTTCCCTGAAGCAGGTGCAACAGTATTATATGCCCTTGCCAATCGTGTAATTGAATCGAGTAGAATCACAACATCATGCCCACATTCGACAAGACGTTTGGCTTTTTCTAAAACAATATTGGCAATTTTCACATGACGCTCGGCGGGTTCATCGAAGGTAGAAGATATAACTTCAGCATTTACACTGCGTTGCATATCCGTAACTTCTTCAGGACGTTCGTCTATCAATAAAATAATTAGGTATGCTTCAGGATGGTTACTGGCGATGGCATTGGCGATTTCTTTAAGCAAAACAGTTTTACCAGTTTTTGGTTGTGCCACAATAAGCCCACGCTGACCTTTTCCAATTGGAGTAAACAAATCAATGATACGAGTCGACAGCGAATTCTCGGCATGCCCCGTTAAAGTGAATTTCTCCATCGGAAACAATGGAGTAAGATAGTCGAAAGGAATGCGGTCTCTAACTTCTTCTGGACGTTTTCCGTTAATAAGTTCAACCTTAACTAAAGGGAAGTATTTTTCGCCTTCGCGTGGAATGCGTATGGTACCTTTAATAGTATCGCCAGTTTTTAAGCCGTTCGATTTAATTTGCGATTGCGAAATATAAACATCGTCGGGCGAATTCAAATAGTTGTAGTCTGATGAACGTAAAAAACCATACCCATCAGGCATAATTTCAACAACTCCCTGAGCGCTGACAATTCCGTCAAATTCATTAGGGGTATCATCTTTACGACGCTCAACGAAATTAGGTTTTAACTTCAAATTCTTATTAAAGTGTTCTCTTTCGGTATTTTTATCTTTTTCGCCTGATTGTGGAGCATTCAAATTAGGCCTAACATTAGGTGTAACAGCAGGTGTTATTTCAACAATGTCCGTATTCGGAACAATAGCTGCGGCAATGTTTATTTCTTCAATAATAGGTTCAATATCAGGAGTACTGTCGAGTTCCTTTATGAAAGGATCTTCAGTTTTCAGATTGATAATGACTTTTTTTACTTCAGGTTTGTTAGCATCGGAAATAGGAGGATTAATTTTTCTCGCATTAGGATTTGCCTGATTTGGATTAACATTCTTGCGCACAGGTTTAACTGTAGCCTTAACAAAAGGTTTTTTCTCCTGATTTTTTTCCTGAACGGGCAAAACAGGCGCTTCTCCACTAGCCGTTTGAATTTCTTTACGAACAGCAGGAGTCTCGACAATTAAAGCTGGATTTTTCTTTTCAAGATTTAAATGTGGATGATGGCTTTTCTTAGGAACAGGCTTTTCAATTACAACACTCTCAACAGTTTCTTCAATTTTATTTTTCAAAACAGGAACAATTTTTGCTTTAACAGGAGGTTCAACAGGAGCTTTTTCACCTGGCTTTAGATTGACAACCTTAACAAATTCCTTGCGTTTACGATTTTTTAGGGCTACCTCTTTGTTTTTGCGTTCTTTATCAAGTATATCTTTGCTTGGATTTAGGGCTTGTTGGTCGAGAATACGATAAATGAGGTCTTGTTTTTTCATCGATTCAATTTTTGGGATATTCAGCTGCTTGGCAATATCCTTTAGGTCGTTTAGTAGTTTAGAGTTTAATTCAACAATGTCGTACATATTTTAATAATTAATTTTGATTTTTGGGAAATGAATCACACATTAAAAATCGTGTGATGATTAGAAAGGGGTTTTGGGAAAATAAAGAGAAGGACTATTTAAATTGGAATAATTTCACGGCAAAAGTAAGTATAATATTTGATTTATTGCGAAATCGATTAAACAAAAATAAATATTTGCATTATTTAACTTAAAGTATCAACAAGATAAAGCATAAGGCTAAAGCCAATTTGTGGAGTTATGAAGATTAAAAGTAGTAGCACCATTATGCCAATTCGGCATAAAAGCCTGACTTAATGAAAGTAAGAAATACACCTAATCTATTTTCCAAACTGCCGAATCGCCCGGAGATAATGCTTTATAGCGCAACGATGGGGAGGAAACAAACTTTAAAGCGAGAGCACTCTCCCATTTTTCATCCACCGATTTGATAGTCGCATCATCACTCATTACAACTTGAGGCCAAGAGCGATTAAACCCATCTGAGGCTTTCTTGCGTGAAGCATCAATCCCTAAAACACCTATTTCGGCAGTGTTTATATTTTGTTTTTCAATCCAGCAATCTCTAACCGCATCCGTTTGATTTGCTGCAAGCCAAACCAATGTTGGCAAATCAATTACTGAAACATCAACATCGAAATAAACAATGCTTTTTATTCCCTTAGTATATTTAAGGAGTGACGAATGTAAGGGCTTCAAACTTTCACCTTTCGCTTTCTGCACATAAACACAAAGAATCCCCCATGCAATTGCCTTAATATTCCCCGAAATCACTTGAGGAATGTCTTGCAAAATCTTTTCAAGGTTTACTTCTGCGGCCTCAAAAGAAACATCTTTAGCTTCATTTATGGAAGTAGCATCAATTCCCATCTTTCCACCATAAACAAACTCAGGAGATGCATGGTCTAATACATCCAGTGGTCCTTTATTAAAATAAATACTTTCTAATGGATTGAAATTACGTGAAATCGCATTCATGACATCAATAGGAGAAGCAATATCAACGGTTTCATCAAGGACCATCAAATATTTATTAAACATCATTTGTCCGGCTCCCCACAAGGCATTCATAACTTTAACCGCTTGTCCCCGATAAGTTTGCTTGATTTTCACAATAACGATATTATGAAACACTCCTTCGAAAGGCATTACCATATCAGTAATTTCGGGGGCAATCGTCATTTGAATTGGTTTCAGGAAGATGCGCTCAGTAGCTTTTCCCATCCATCCGTCTTCTTGTGGAGGAATACCAACAATTGTGGCAGGATAAATTGCATTTTTCCTATGGGTGATACAAGTAATATGAAATACGGGATAATTGTCTGCGAGAGAATAAAAACCAGTATGATCTCCAAATGGTCCCTCCATTTTGAGTGCTTCACCAGGGTCGACAAAACCTTCAATCACAAAGTCGACATCGGCAGGAACTTCTAAATCCTGAGTGAGACATTTCACCATTTTCACAGCTTTCTTACGCAAGAAACCTGCAAAGATATACTCATCTAAATTATCAGGCAATGGAGCAGTGGCGCAATAAGTATATGCAGGATCGCCTCCAAGAGTCACAACCACAGGCATTAGCTTATTCATTTCTTTGTATTCATTATAATGCCTTGCTGAGTTTTTATGCAAATGCCAATGCATTCCTGTGCTTGTTGCATCGTAAACCTGCATTCGATACATCCCAACATTTCGGCCACCCGTGCTTGGGTCTTTGGTATGAACAACTGGAAAAGTAATGAAGTTTCCACCATCGAAAGGCCAACATTTCAAAACCGGTAATTTAGTAATGTCGGGGGTTTGCATTACCACTTCTTGGCACTCTCCCCTCCTATTTGACACATAAGGGAAATAGCTGCTTATCCTTTTTAAAATGGGTAAAGTTTTTAATTTATCAATAAAGTTAGATTTTGCACCCATTAAACCATGAGTGATATTATCGATTTCAATAACAATTTCTGTCAGATTCGAGACTCCTAATGCCATGCTCATTCGTTTTTCGGAACCAAAAGCATTCATAAGTACAGGAAAATCACTACCAGTGTTCTCAAATAATATTGCTTTATTAATACCTGATTTAATGATTCGTTCAGTTACTTCTGTTATTTCAAGTTCAGGTGAGATATAAGTCTTCACTCTAAGTAGTTCATCTTCGGCTTCGAGGCGATCGATAAAGTGGGATAAGTTTTTATAAGGCATAATACTTCGATTAAAAAGCAAAAGTAAGAAATTAATTTCACTTCATATTTCTGAAATTTAGTATTTTCGCCACGAATATAAATTATCTATACATTTCATTACAAATATTATTAATTTCATGGAAACTCATTCACGAATTCAGGGCTTAAGCAGTTTAATCGGAAACACCCCTTTAATTGTCATCGATTTCGAATATAAAGGCGAAAAACGAAAACTATATGCAAAAGCAGAAAACCTGAATATGACAGGAAGTATTAAAGATCGAATGGCCTTCCATATTCTTAACAGAGCAATCTTAACGAATAAACTTACACCAGAATCAACCATTATTGAAGCAACCAGCGGAAACACTGGTATTTCTATTGCTGCTCTTGGCAGAGCACTTGGACATCCCGTTACGATTTTCATGCCCGATTGGATGAGTGCCGAAAGAATAAACCTAATTAAGGGTTTTGGGGCAACTATTCATTTAATTAGCAAAGAAGCAGGTGGTTTTTTAGGAAGCATTGATAAAGCAAATGAATTGGCAGCATCGCTAAAAGATTCGTTTCTGCCCTGTCAGTTTTCAAACATAGATAACATTGAAGCACATTATTTAACCACCGCACCTGAATTGTGGTGGCAGTTAAAATTTAGAAACTTAAAACTAGATGCTTTTGTTGCAGGTGTTGGAACAGGAGGAACGGTTATGGGAATGGGAAAATATTTAAAAGAAAAAGATCCTTCCATTTCTATCCATCCTTTGGAACCTTCAAATTCTCCAACATTAACAACAGGTTATAAAGTAGGGAAACATCGTATTCAAGGAATTTCCGATGAATTCATACCCTCCATCATTGAATTCGATCAATTAGATTCGATAGAAAGTGTTGATGATGGGGATTCGATAATTATGGCGCAAAAGTTAGCTAATGTAGGTTTGGGTGTTGGTATATCTTCGGGCGCTAATTTTATTGGAGCACTCAAAATTCAAAACAAACTTGGTAGCGGAGCGGTTGTTGCCACAGTATTTCCTGATGATAACAAAAAATACTTGAGTACTGACTTACTTAAAGTAGAACCGGTAAAAGAAGGATTCTATTCAACATCTATTAAAATAATCAAGATACAAGCCTACAAAAGGGTGTGTCAAACTTGTTGCAATCCTGCCGATTGTGTTGAAGCAAGTTATTTTTGTAAAACAACCGAAGCTGGTCTCCCCTTTTGCGCACACAAAGAATAGAAAATCACCTTCCTTGTTGTTTGCTATTCAGACCATTTTCCTTGTCGAAACCTAATTATTCCAAGAAATTCATAAACACAGTAACCAAGCTTTCATCTCTTATATAGCAACTTAAACTGAGGAAATCTGATTAGTATCCCCCTTTAGGATAAGTTCTAATAATACTTTCAAAAAATATTTTCAGAACAAATTTTGCTTGCTTAAGGTTTTATTGTAGGTTTGCAAAGAAATCAAGATAAGATGGAAAAGTATTTTAACCAATTCAGAAAGAATATAGTAGGAGTCGATTTAAAGTTTAACAGCCCATATGGTGAAATGCAGATGCTTTATGCAGACTGGATAGCTAGCGGACGACTCTATAATACAATAGAAAAGCGCATAACTGACGATTTTGGGGCCTACGTAGGGAACACTCATACTGAAACCAGTGAGTCGGGCACAATAATGACCAACTCATATAAATACTCTAAAGAGATCATCAAAAAGCATGTAAATGCTAATTTGGATGACGTGCTCATTAGTGCTGGCTTTGGAATGACTGGGGTGATTAATAAGTTCCAACGAATACTGGGCCTTAAAGGTTGTGGTATTAACAACTACCAACCTTGCAAAACCTGCGCATTAATGATTAAGAAACCTGTTGTTCTCGTAACTCACATGGAACATCATTCTAATCATACATCATGGTATGAAACTGTATGCGATGTTGTTGTTGTTGAACCTAACGAAGATCTTTTAGTCGATTTGAAAAATTGGAAAGATGCTCTCGAAAAGTATGCAGACCGTCCCCTTAAATTTGCATCCATAACAGCTTGTTCAAATGTAACAGGCATAGTTACCCCTTATCATGAAATTGCTGCCTTGATGCATCAACATAAAGGTATGTGCTTTGTTGATTTTGCAGCTTCAGCCCCTTATCATGATGTAAACATGCATCCTGAAGACCCTGAGCAAAAACTTGATGCAATCTTTTTTTCACCTCATAAATTTTTGGGCGGACCAGGTTCTTCAGGGATCTTGATATTCAACAAAAATCTTTATAGTCTTAAAAGCCCCGACCAACCTGGTGGTGGCACGGTTGATTGGACTAATGCTTGGGGCGAATATAAATATATTGACGATATCGAACTACGCGAAGATGGCGGAACACCTGGCTTTTTGCAAACAATAAAAGCTGCATTGGCTATTCGTTTGAAAGAGCATATGGGAGTTGCTAATATCATGAAACGTGAAGAAGAATTGGTAAACCTAGCTTTCGAAGGATTTAAGAAAATAAAGGGTGTTCACATACTGGCAGATAATGTAAAAGAACGTCTTGGCGTAATTTCCTTTTACACTGAAGATATTCACTACAACTTAATTGTTCGACTGTTAAATGATAAGTTTGGCATTCAAGTAAGGGGTGGTTGCGCATGCGCAGGTACTTATGGGCATTATCTTTTACATGTTGGACATTCACAGTCAAAAGCTATAACCGACAAAATAAATAAAGGCGACTTATCTCTAAAACCAGGCTGGGTTCGATTATCATTGCATCCAACCATGACAAATAAGGAATTAGACTTTATTATTAACGCCATCGAACAAGTTGTTGAAAACCATAAAGTTTGGGAACAGGATTATTCATACAACATGAGCATCAACGAATTTAAGCATAAATACTTCGTTGACAAACATTCTGAAATGATTAACGGATGGTTTGAAAAACTTTAATAATTCAAGGTTTTAAGAATTGAAAGTTGCGGCAATATAGATAATTCTACTTCTCCCCTATTGATTAGGTGGAGATTCTAATTATTGCATTATATACATCTTTAAATTGTGTGCAAATTTCGTTTGCCATTACAAAATCTCCTTGAAGTTCATTTTCATTAAAGAAAATGGTTTTCATGCCCGAATTAAAGGCTCCAACAACATCCTTTTCATAAAGGTTCCCTATCATAATGCAGTTTGCTGGTGCTACTTTTAACCTTTGATGAATAGCATAAAAGAAACGTGTATCAGGTTTTTCAAATCCGATTTCTTTTGATGTGAAAAAATGAGTGAAATACTTTTCGATATCGATTCTTTTAAAAGCTTTTCTTACGGCTTCCTCGTTTGACCCACCAGCGTTTGTAGCTACAGATAAAACAAATTGTTTCGAAAGTATTTCAAGACAATCTTGAACACCTTCTATCAACTCGATGTGATCCCACAAATACATGGGACCTGGCTGATGAGGGTCGTCCCTCATTAAGGTGTCACCCCAATCGAAAATTGGATAAAAGCTTAGCATTCTATATACTTAAGATGACCATACCAAGCAAAAGTCATAAATATATTGGAGCAAATTAAAAGAAATATAGTTCTCATTGAATAGCTCCCTTAATTGAAATTTCTAATTATTTCAATACAATAGTCAATTTCTTCTTTCGTATTAAACTTACTAAACGAAAACCGAATTGCAGGACGACCCGGATTTGGTAGTTCCTGAATAACATGTGATAAATGATTCACGCCCGAGCTGCAAGCGCTCCCCTCAGAAACGGCAATTCCTGCAATATCGAGTTTGTAAACCAACATTTCATATTTTGTTTCATTTGGGAAAGACACATTAAGAATAGTATAAAGGGAATTTCCTTTAGCATCCCCATTAAACTCAATATTGGGGATTTTCTCTAATAGTTGAATCATATATTGTTTCAAACCAGAAATATAATCTACATTATATTCGTAATTCATATAAGCAATTTCAAATGCTTTAGACAGGCCAGCTATTCCATAAATATTTTCTGTGCCTGCTCTTTGGTTCATCTCTTGACCACCAATAAGAAGTGGCTGAATTTTAACTCCTTTTCTTATATACATGAATCCAATACCTTTTGGGGCATGCAATTTATGTCCTGAGCTTATGGCAAAATCTGGAGAAATTTCTTTTAGGTTTATTGCAAGTTTCCCCATGCTTTGAACCATATCAGTGCAATAATAACATTGATTCTGTTTACACATCAAAGATATTTCATTAATGGGTGAAATGTTCCCAATTTCGTTATTGACATGCATTAATACAACCAAGGCGCCATTGTTTGCTTCAGTCAGTGTTTGTAAATGTTGTAGGTCAATATGACCAAGACCATCCGTTTTGCAATATTCTACTTTCACGAATCCTCTTTCTTGAAACTTATCGAGAGTGTGAATTACAATTGAATGTTCTATTTTAGATGTGATGATAGTTCTAACTTGTAAAGAACTTATTGCCCCCCACAAAATTGTTGTAATGGCTTCAACAGCACCTGAAGTGAAATAAATTTCTGAAGGGCTAGCTTGAATTAATGTTGCGATGGTCTTACGGGCATTTTCAATTACGACTTTCGCTTCTCTTCCCCAGTTGTGAATTGAAGATGGATTGCCGTAAACATTTTTCATCACAAAAATCATTTCATCAATAACCTCAGGGGCTAAAGGTGTTGTTGCGGCATTATCAAGATAGACTTTCATCGAGGATATTAATTAGACAGCTTATTTTTCAAAATCAATCGAAGGACGAAGGATTTCGCGAATATCTGAAATAATTTTATTGGCGAGATGATCAGCTTTTGCCATTGAATCACTTTCTGAATAAATGCGGATGATAGCTTCTGTATTGGAACGACGAAGATGTACCCATTCGTTATCAAATTCAATTTTTAATCCATCAATATCATTAATGGGCTGTTTATGATATTGGGTTCTTATCTTGCTTATAATATCGTCAATATCTACCCCATCAGAAAGTTCTATTTTATTTTTAGAGATATAATAATCTGGATATTTCTCTCTCAAAGCAGAACATATCAGCCCAGAATGTGCCATATGAGAAAGAAATAATGCAATTCCAACAAGTGAATCACGTCCATAATGTAATTCTGGATAAATCACTCCCCCATTCCCTTCGCCTCCAATCACAGCATTGGTTTCCTTCATCTTTTCAACCACATTTACTTCCCCAACAGCCGAAGCACTATATTGTCCTCCTGCTTGCTCAGTTATCACCCTTAAAGCACGGGTGGATGATAAATTGGAAACCGTATTCCCTTTCTGATGCATAAGAATATAATCAGCTACAGCCACCAAGGTATACTCTTCTCCAAACATCTCTCCATCCTCACAAACAATAGCAAGACGGTCAACATCGGGATCAACTACAAAACCTATATGAGATTTCGATTGAACAACCACTCTCGAAATTTCACTCAGATTTTCAGGTAAAGGTTCTGGGTTATGAGGGAAATGTCCATCAGGTGTGCAATATAATTTTTCTATATTTTTCACTCCAAGTGCATCGAGAAGCATGGGGATTGCAATTCCTCCGGTTGAATTCACACAATCAATAGCTACTTTGAAGTTGGCTTTTTTAATTGCATTTCTATCAACTAAAGGCAAGGCGAGCACTTTTTCGATATGTTTTTGAATGGCATTATCATCCTTACTATATACCCCTAACTTGTCCACATCAGCAAACTCAAAATCCTGTTCATCTGCAATCCTCAGCACTTCATTTCCTTCTATTGCAGATATAAATTCACCTTTATTATTCAATAATTTTAGGGCATTCCATTGTTTTGGATTATGACTTGCCGTAATTATGATTCCAGCATCAGCAGTATTATCAATAACAGACATTTCAACAGTTGGAGTTGTAGATAATCCAGTATCAATAACATTTACGCCACAACCTAACAAAGCACCCACAACGGTATGATTCACCATGTCGCCAGAAATACGAGCATCCCTACCAATAATGAAGGTAAGTTTATCTTTATGCAGAGAACGTTTTATATAAGTTGCAAAGGCGGAAGTAAATCGAACAATATCGAGAGGGCTCAAGCCATCGCCTTGTTTTCCACCAATAGTTCCACGTATTCCTGAAATAGATTTGATTAGGGTCATAGGTAAATTGAAATTTATAATTTAATATTTAGAGGGATTCTTCGCATTAATGGTCTAATGCACAAAATTCGGAGTTCATACTGCTGTATTCAGGGACCAATTGTTTTATCTTTCTGACCAATTCTACAGCTTTATCCTGATCGAGGTTGGCTTCGAACTCGTTAAATTGTTTTACGACTTCATCGTAATCGTATTGGGTTACTTTTGCAATCATAATGAGTGGATGATGAGTTGGGAGGGTGTTTTCATTATTATTGAGAAGTTCTTCATACAACTTTTCGCCAGGACGCAGACCTGTAAATACAATCTGTATATCTTTGCCCAGCGTTAAGCCTGAAAGTTGAATCATTTTCTTTGCCAAATCGACTATTCGAACCGATTTCCCCATATCGAAAATAAAGATTTCGCCCCCATTGCCCATTGCCCCAGCTTCCAACACCAACTGACAAGCTTCTGGAATGGTCATGAAAAAACGGGTAATTTCTGGGTCGGTGACAGTGACGGGGCCACCTTTATCGATTTGTTGTTTAAACAATGGGATGACGGAACCGCTCGAGCCTAACACATTTCCGAAACGAGTGGTGATAAAACGTGTGATACCATTCTGATTAAGCGATTGTACATATATTTCGGCAACCCGCTTCGAAGCTCCCATTACACTCGAAGGATTTACAGCTTTATCGGTGGAAATCATTACAAATTTATCAACCTTGCAATTCACGGCAAGGTCGGCAAGATAACGTGTGCCCAAAATATTAGTGCGCACAGCTTCAACAGGATTGCTTTCCATCATAGGAACGTGTTTATAGGCTGCAGCGTGATAGACAACCGAAGGAAGGTTGCGTTCGAAAACCTCTTTCATCCTAAGCTTATCGCGAATATCAGCTAAGATAAACTCGAAGTTACAGCGGGGATATTTTTCATTTAATTCGAGTTGAAGATGGTGAAGTGGAGTTTCAGCATAATCGATAAGTATGAGTTTCTTTATGGGAAACACTGCAAGCTGCCTCGAAATTTCGCTTCCAATTGAACCACTTGCTCCAGTCACAAGCACAACTTTACCACTAAGTTCGTGGCTGAGTTTTTCTTTATCGAGTTGAATAACTTCGCGTTCGAGTAAATCGTCGATATTTACCTTCTTGATTTGTTTAAAACTCAATTCACCGTTTATCCATGAGCTTACGGGGGGAATGTTCAGCACTTTTACGTTCTGACTCATGCATTGTTCAATGATTTGTTGTTTGCGATGGAGCGAAATGTTTTTAATTGCAATAATTATCAGTGCAATTCTATTTTCTTGCAGCAAACTAATAAGTTTTTCGTTAGAATAGATTGGGACATCTTCGAGTTTCTTACCATCTTTATTAGGTTCATCATCAATAAAAGCCATAACTTTATATTTCGAACCGGCATCGCGGTCGATGGCACGCTTGGTAGTTAATCCTGCTTCACCGGCCCCGAAAATAATGATATTTGATTTATCGCGACTGGGGTTTCGCAATTCATTATATACTATCTTCACCACATTGCGCACCGAAATGATGGAAAAAGTGGTTATAAAAAACTCAATAATAATGATTGAAAAAGGAATTATATAAGTTTGATTGATGAAATGGTAGCTAATGATGTTTGAAATACCAAAGATAAAACTTCCAAGCGAGCATACTAAAAATATGCGCACTGCATCGCGGGTGCTAGTGTAGCGTATAATGCTGGTGTATGTTTTGAAGATAAAAAACAGCAACCCTCTAATCAAAATCACATAAAGCGCTACTCGAGGTAAGGCAAGTTGTTCGACAAGTGGCAAGGAAAAGTTAAAACGCACCATATATGACAGTAGTAGCGAGAACACTACTATCAAGCATTCGAATATGAGTACCAGCCAGCCCGGTGTGCTTTTGTTTGAGTAAAACATGCCCTGAATTTTAGGCAAAAGTAGATAAAATCAAATTATGATTTAGGATTATGATTTAGGATTTATGATTTAGGGGGAATTCAGGGTTTTTAATGGAGTGAATTATTGAATATTTTATCTGAAAAACAGATGTAAGCACAAGCCTGCACCAAAAACAGATTATCAATAAAAAACCTAACAGGTTTTCGAAACCTGTTAGGTTTTCAATCTCAACAAATATCACTCATTTAAGAATAAGATTTTCGATTTTTGATGTGCCCCCAAATCATAAATTTCTAATACTTCTCTTTCTGAAATCCCCAATTTCTAAGTTCAGATTTATAAGTATCGGGATAATTTGCTTTAATTAAATTTATGATGGCATTCAGCACCTTTTTGATTTGTATTTTCAATACGTTTTTATCCCCTACTTTGATTGAAACCGTGCCGTCGATGCTGGTAGCCTGAGCTAACAATGCATCGTACTGAGTTTTCACATTGGTCCAATAAGCAAGACCGAATGGTTTGCTGTCGAACCCATGCAAGGTAATTGCGGGCAACATCAAATCGAGAGCGTCTTTGCGCTCATCGCGATCCTTAGGCAGTTTAAAAACTTTTCCTGTTTTAACAATACCAAATGCTGCATAATAAGAAGGAGCGTTCTTTTTAGTGTATTTTTCAGCTAAATATATTTTAATATTTTCAACATCTGTGTTAATAGTCATATCCAATTCAGCAAGCTTATGGCTAACTTCAGGGCGGGTGCTGCCGGTAGATTTACGTTCTGTAAGTGTGGTGTCGAAATTATCAACAATAATAACAAAATCGGGCTGGGTTATCCAGATTAAGATAAGAAGGGGATGGAGTCCCCATGCGGTGCAAACAAGTTTTGAAACATTTTTCAGATCGGTGTCCGAATCTGGAATATTTGAAACTTTTGATGGATTTTTTTTCTCTTCTGGGTTTACATCTGTTGGTGTCATAGTGATTAGTTTTTGTTGTGAATATTATTTATTTATATGTTTCGATTAATTATTAAACATGATTGATGGACATGTTACCCTGCCCTGAGTTTTTTAATTTAGTGTTGGGTAACTTATTACCCTGCCCTGAAATATTCGCGTTAGTGCTTGGTAACATATTACCCTGCCCTGAATTTTTTAATTTAGTGTCGGGTGACATGTTACCCTGCCCTGAAATATTTGCGTTAGCATTGGGTAACATGTTACCCTGCTCTAAATTGTATCCGAACATTCTTATTTGAGATGTAGATTCAATTATTTTTATTTGCCTAAAGTATATAGGCAGGCGATTGCCCGAATTAGTGTCAGACAACCCAAATTGTATATTATTGAGGTATGAATGAAGATGCATTTGTAAAAAAAATAATTTCACTCCAAAAATACAATTTATTTTTCATACTATAATAGGTTTTTGACTTTCCATGAAAATATTTTTCTTTCCTAAAGTCCTCAGCCTAACAAGGCATAAACATTCTGCCCGATTTTATTGACTTATAAAGTGGAACGATGTTGATTTTTGTTTTATGCAATGATGACCATAAAATAGGATGAAGGGGAATGTTTTAGATAAAAATTGGGTTTTTAATTGGGGAATAATTGTATTTTTGCTTTCAATTGAAAAAATAATTTGAATCGCATGAAAATTATTTTCAGCAGTATAAAAAGCTTAAATGGAAGAATTACTTATAATTTTAATTATCTCCTTTCCAACAATATTTCAACTTATTATTGGGAATAAAGCAGTAAATAAATTTATTAGACTTCCATTTTGGTTGGTTTGCTTAATCAGTATTTTAATGATAATTTTATTTGGAGTTGCTTTTGACAAATTTTTCGTAATATGGATTTTGCAGAGTATTGTTTTAATCCCTCTAATAATAATACAAACTTTTGTTCTGTTTATGAATAAGGATTAAAATATAAGCCAACCTTATAAATCATAAATCTTAAATACAATAATTTTTTTCCAAATCCGTTTTGAAATAGTAAATTTGCAAACCAAAACCACAATCATTTGAAACGTATTTCATTTTTCGCTTCCCTCCTATTATTTACAAGCATTCTTTTTGCTGTAGTTTCTTGTAAAAAAGAAAGCGATTTCATCACCGATTCGTCAGCCAAAGTTCAATTTTCTAGCACTCAGGTATTGTTCGATACCGTATTCACAACTCTTGGATCCACCACCAAACGCTTGATGGTGTACAACACCAATAGTCAGAAAATCAAGATATCAAGCATTGCACTTGCCAGTGGTACGGCTTCACCCTATCGGCTAAATGTTGATGGAATTGCAGGTACACATTTTACCGATATCGAAATTGAAGCCCACGACAGCATGTATATTTTTGTTAAAGTTACCATCAACCCAACAAGTCAGAATTTGCCCATGTTGGTTACCGATTCTATTGTTTTCGAGACTAATGGCAACACTCAGGATGTAGACTTACTAACCTGGGGGCAGGATGCACATTTTATTATTGCCGACACCTACACTCAAAATCTACCTCCCTATAAAATTGTGGCTCATGAAGGCCAAACCGTTACATGGCAGAACGATAAACCTTATGTGATTTATGGTTATGCCGTAATAGATTCGACTGCTCGCCTAAATATTGATCCGGGCGTAAGAATTTATTTGCATAGCAATGCAGGTATTTGGGTGTATAAAGGTGGATGCATAAAAGTGAATGGGGTGCTCGACCAGCCAGTGACTTTTCAGGGTGATCGCCTAGAACAATATTATCAGGATGTTCCTGGTCAATGGGATAGAATATGGCTGAACGAAGGCTCGGTTGATAACGAATTTAATTACGGCGTAATAAAGAATGCTTTTATAGGCATCCAAGCCGAAATATTACAAACTAGTATGGGAAATCAGCTATTGCTGAATAACACCATCATTAAAAACTCAAGTGGAATTGATTTGTTGGCTCGTAATTACAAAATCACTTCCGAAAACTGTTTGTTTGGCAATAGTGGAAGCTATAGCGCAGCATTAACCATAGGAGGCGACTATCAATTCAAGCATTGCACTTTCGGGAATTATTGGGCTTATGGAGTGCGGCAAACACCAAGCTTATACTTCAACAACTTTACTGCTGACGATGCAGGGACAGTTACAGCCAAAGACCTGAACGCTTTATTTGGAAATTGTATTGTGTATGGGAATAATGATAATGAGTTAGATTTTGAGCAGTCGTCCAATGCAGCCTTTGTTTTTAAGTTCGACCATACAGCAATAAAAACTACGCTTAATACGAGCGATGTAAATAAATATGCTTTTTGTTTCATCAACACCGACCCTGCATTTATTTTGCCAGGAGAAAATAATTATCAATTAAGCGCTAGCTCTACATTAATAAATGCAGCTGTTTTCAATGGAGTTACAACTGATTTATTAGGAAAACCAAGAGATGCCGACCCCGACCCTGGATGCTACGAGTTTATTCCAGCAAAATAGAATAAAAAAAAGCCACAAATTCACTGAATAAATGTATTCAATCAGTGAATCTATGGCTATTTTTAAAAACTAATTTCTGAAATAACTATCTCAATATTAATTATTCATTATTCATTTTTAATTATTAATTCCTCTTCAGTACTTCAAGCATTTTAGCTCCAATTGCGGCAGGTGAATCCACCACATGCACACCACAAGCACTTAATATTTCTTTCTTAGCTTCGGCCGTATCAGCATGTCCGCCAACTATAGCACCAGCATGTCCCATGGTTCTTCCTTTAGGTGCAGTGGCACCAGCTATGAAACTTACAACAGGTTTTGTTCCAAATTCTTTAATCCAATAAGCTGCATCGGTTTCCATATTTCCACCAATTTCGCCAATCATAACAATGCCTTCAGTATCTTTATCGTTCATAAACATTTCAACAGCATCCTTAATAGTAGTACCCGGAATTGGGTCACCACCAATACCAATACCTGTTGATTGACCTAATCCGGCTTTGGTAATTTGATCAACAGCTTCGTAAGCTAAAGTTCCTGAACGTGAAACTATGCCTATAGTTCCTGGAGTATGAATAAATCCTGGCATAATACCTATTTTGGTATAGGGAGGAGTTATAATACCTGGGCAATTTGGGCCTATAAGTCTGGTGTTTTTTGAACTCAGATACTCTTTCACAACAACCATATCCTGTACAGGAATTCCTTCGGTTATGCAAACTACAAGTCTTATCCCTGCATCAGCAGCTTCCATAATAGCATCGGCCGCAAAAGCAGGAGCGACAAATATTAATGAAACATCTGCGCCTGTTTTTTCAACAGCTTCTTTCATTGTATTGAAAACAGGCTTATCGAGATGAATGGTGCCACCTTTTCCTGGTGTAACCCCTCCTACTACCTGTGTTCCATATTCTATCATTTGAGAAGAATGAAAAGTGCCTTCATTTCCCGTAAAACCTTGTACCAATACCTTGGAATTTTTATCTACTAATATACTCATTTTTTCGTTTATTTGAGGAAGCAAACCTACACATTTTTTATATAAGTTTATTTGTATGGAGATATTTTTTTATTTCCTCAGCATACTTACTGCAATTAAGAAGCTGTAAACAAAGAATATATCATTTTATTATCTATTATTCAATTTTCTGATTTACTTTTGTAGAAATTCATTTAACCTATAAAATGATGTTGTTTTCAAAAGATATTATATGTGCAATAGCAACTCCATTAGGAAGCGGAGCAATTGCTGTGATTCGCATTTCGGGTGCAGGATGCATCAAAATGTGTGATGCTGTGTTCCGACCTTTGCAAGCCAAAAAGACATTGGCAAATTCGAAAGGCTATACTCTGCATTACGGAACGCTTTTTAATAAAGATGAGATAGTAGATGATGTTATGGTTTCTGTTTTTAAGTCTCCTAAGTCATATACAGGTGAAGATGCCATTGAAATTTCATGTCATGGAAGCCGATTTATTCAACAAAAGATACTGGAATTATTAATTGAAAGTGGAGCTCGCATGGCCGAAGCCGGAGAATTTACTTTTAGGGCATTTATTAATGGGAAGTACAATCTGATGCAAGCCGAGGCAATTGCAGATTTGATTTCCGCTCAATCGCCACGTTCGCATCAGTTGGCATTAAGTCAATTAAGAGGTGGTTATTCTGAATACATTAAAAGTCTTAGAGAACAGCTTAAGCATTTTGCTACTTTAATTGAATTAGAACTTGATTTTAGTGAAGAAGATGTTGAATTTGCCGACAGAACTAAGCTCCTGCAATTGCTAGATTCGATTTCAAAGGAGCTGATAAGTCTAAAAGATTCATTTACGTTGGGAAATGTTATTAAAAATGGCGTTCCTGTTGCGATAATAGGGAAACCTAATGTAGGAAAATCAACTTTGCTGAATGCGCTTTTGAATGAAGAGAGGGCAATTGTTTCCGAAATACCGGGGACTACTCGCGATACGGTAGAAGATACCATTGTTATTGAAGGAATAACTTTCCGTTTTATTGATACTGCCGGTTTGCGTCATACAAATGATGCTATTGAGTCGATAGGAATTGAGCGCACTTATCAAACTATCGAACAGGCAATGGTAATTTTATATGTTATTGATGTGAATGAGATTACTATTGAACAAATTAAATCAGACATTGAAGATTTTAAGGAACATATTGAGAATGTCAATAAGTCATTTATTATTGTTGCTAATAAGGCTGACTTAATAAGCGAAACTCCTGCACATTTTAAGGATTGGGTTGGAATGGAAACGATTTTTATTTCAGCAAAGCGCAATGTTAACATCAATTTAATTACCGATAGTCTGCTAAAGAATATTGCTCAGCTCAATATTGAAGATCAAACTATAGTTTCTAATTCGCGGCACTTCGAATCTTTTCTGAAGACACTAGAAGCTTTAAAAAACATCAAAGAGGCTTTCGAAATGGGTGTGACAACCGACTTAATTGCTACTGATTTGAAACTTGCCTTACACTATTTAGGCTTAGTCACAGGTGAGATTTCTAGTGAAGAAGTGCTACAAAACATATTCAGTGGGTTTTGTATCGGTAAGTAATCAATATTCAATATTAATTGAGACCTATTTGATTATGTTTGGCAGAGCATTGATAAATGTCAATGATATATTGAAATAAATAGTTCGCTTTTAAGGATTATTAAGCTACAATCCCAACAAAAATAGTAATTTTGTTGCCGGTCTAATTAAATAAAAAATCACAGCATTAGAAATGCAGTAAATCTGCTTTAGCAGCTTTATAATTTAGAATTCATATTGTATTAACTAGCTGACATTTTGACTGTTTTATTTTAACTTTGAGACGCTTTTATTATTGTTTTGCTTAATACTCTTCGAGAAATATATATATCACCCAAATAATTAATCTAAATACCCAACTTATGTTGTTTGACTACGCAATGATTAAAACATTCTATGCTGAATTGCCTTCAAAGATATCGAAAGCCAGAAGTGTTTTGAATCACCCACTTACATTAAGCGAAAAACTTTTGTATTGCCATTTGTTTGAAAACAAACTCACGGCGCCTCTTTTGAGAGGAATTGATTATGTTGACTTTGCCCCTGATAGGGTTGCGATGCAAGACGCTACGGCTCAGATGGCCTTACTTCAGTTTATGATGGCTGGAAAAGAGACCACCTCAGTCCCATCTTCTGTTCACTGCGACCATTTGATTATGGCGAAATCCGGTAATGTGGAAGACTTAGCCACGGCTAATATTACGAACAAAGAAGTGTATGATTTCTTAAGTTCAGTGTGCAATAAGTACGACATAGGGTTTTGGAAGCCAGGCGCAGGGATTATTCATCAAATCGTATTAGAAAATTACGCATTCCCAGGGGGGATGATGATAGGCACTGATTCTCACACTCCAAACGCAGGAGGTTTAGGAATGATTGCTATTGGGGTTGGCGGTGCCGATGCAGTGGACGTAATGTCCGGAATGGGTTGGGAGTTGAAATTTCCTAAGCTTATTGGAATCAAATTAAGTGGCAAGCTGTCGGGATGGGCTTCTGCGAAGGACATCATTCTTAAGATAGCAGGAATACTTACGGTTAAGGGTGGAACAGGATGCATTGTTGAATACTTTGGAGAAGGCGCCTCTTCCCTATCATGCACCGGAAAAGCTACTATCTGTAATATGGGGGCTGAAATTGGGGCAACCTGTTCGGTGTTTGCATATGACGAAGCTATGGAGAAATATCTCAATGCAACAGGCAGAGAAGAAGTTGCTGCTCTTGCAGGTGCAAATAAAGCTCATCTTAGAGCTGACGATGAAGTATATGCAAGTCCTGAGAAATACTATGATCAGATTATTGAAATCAATTTATCGGAACTCGAACCTTATATTAATGGTCCTTTCACCCCAGATTTAGCTACTCCTATATCAAAAATGAAAGAAGAAGCTGTGAAAAACGGTTGGCCTCTCAAAATTGAAGTAGGTTTGATTGGTTCATGCACTAATTCATCCTATGAAGACATTTCAAGAGCCGCATCTGTGGTAAAAAATGCTGTAGATAAGAATTTAACTGCCAAATCAGAGTTTACCATTACGCCAGGATCGGAACAGATTCGTTCGATTTCGGAACGCGATGGCTATTTCGACATATTCAATAAGATAGGAGGCAAAATATTTGCTAATGCTTGTGGAAGTTGCATAGGACAATGGAGTCGCGAAGGTGCAGAAAAGGGCGAAACCAATACTATCATTCATTCGTTCAACCGAAATTTCGCTAAGCGTGCCGATGGCAACCCCAACACTTACGCATTTGTAGCTTCACCCGAAATAGTGACGGCTATGGCTATTGCAGGAACTTTAAGTTTTAATCCTTTAACCGACACCTTAATTAATGCTGATGGAGTTGAAGTGAAATTAGATGAACCCAAAGGTTTTGATCTTCCCCCCAATGGCTTTGGTGCTGTTGATAATGGCTATCAAAAATCAGATAAAACAGGTGGAAATGCTAATGTCATCATAGCTCCCGATTCGGACAGGCTACAATATTTAACTTCTTTCGAAGAATGGAATGGTAAGGATTTTTCTGACCTTCCTCTATTAATTAAAGCTAAAGGCAAGTGCACAACCGACCATATTTCTATGGCAGGTGTTTGGTTGAAGTATCGTGGACATCTCGAGAACATATCAAACAACTATATGATAGGTGCTGTAAACTGTTTTAATGATAAAACAAACACCGTAATCAATCAATTAACTTCAATTTACAATACAGTACCTCAAGTAGCTAAGGAATATAAAGCTGCTGGATTTGGATTAATAGTAGTTGGTGAAGAAAACTTCGGTGAAGGTTCATCACGTGAGCATGCTGCTATGGAACCACGTTTTCTGAATGTGAAGACGGTGTTGGTTAAATCGTTTGCACGCATTCATGAAACCAATTTAAAAAAACAAGGAATCCTTGCGCTTACTTTTGACAATAAAGAAGATTATAATACAATATTAGAAGGAGATAAAATCAGTGTTAAAGGCTTAAATGACTTTGCACCTGGCAAACAATTAGTCGTTGAAATAAAACATATCGACGGAACTTCTAACAACATCTTAGCAAATCACACTTACAACGCCGCACAAATTGAGTGGTTTAAATCAGGTGGCGCATTAAACTTAATTAGAAAATCAAATAACAACTAAATAATAAAAACACATGACAGGAGAAAAAATCACGATTAAAGAAGGTGTACTTAACGTTCCCGATTATCCAATAATTCCTTTTATTGAAGGCGATGGTATTGGAGTAGATATTTGGAGAGCATCAATTAGAGTGTTCGACGCTGCAGTAGAAAAAGTGTATGCAGGCAAAAAGAAAATAATGTGGAAAGAAGTTCTTGCCGGCGAAAAAGCATTCAGCACTGTTGGCAATTGGTTACCCGACGAAACCCTCGAAGCTTTTAAAGAATATCTCGTAGGAATTAAAGGGCCTCTAACAACCCCTATTGGTGGTGGCATGCGTTCGCTAAATGTTGCCCTACGTCAGATTCTCGATTTGTATACTTGCTATCGTCCTGTGCGATATTTCAAAGGCGTTCCTAGTCCTGTTAAACATCCTGAAAATGTTGACATGATTATCTTCCGTGAAAACACCGAAGATATATATGCTGGAATTGAATTTATGTATGGTGAAGCTGAAGTTGAAAAAGTAAAGAGTTTTTTAATTGAAGAAATGGGCGTTAAATCAATACGTTTCCCAAAAACTGCCTCAATAGGAATTAAACCTGTTTCACTCGAAGGTTCAGAAAGATTAATTCGTCAGGCTATTAAATTAGCTATTGAAAGAAATTTGCCATCTGTTACTCTTGTTCATAAAGGCAACATCATGAAATACACAGAAGGTGCTTTCATGAAATGGGGTTATGCTTTGGCTGAAAGAGAATTTGGCGATAAAGTATTTACTTGGAATCAGTATAATAAAATTGTTAAAGAAAAAGGCGAAGAAGCTGCAAATGCTGCACAAACTGAAGCCATTAATGCCGGAAAACTCATTGTAAAAGATGTAATTGCCGACGCTTTCTTGCAACAAATTCTTCTACGTCCAGCAGAATATTCAGTTATTGCCACATTAAATTTAAATGGCGACTATATTTCTGATGCATTAGCCGCAATTGTTGGTGGAATTGGCATTGCTCCGGGTGCAAATATCAATTACGAAACTGGTCATGCTATTTTCGAAGCTACTCATGGAACAGCTCCTAAATATGCTGGTTTAGATAAAGTAAATCCAGGTTCAGTAATTCTTTCAGGTGCATTAATGTTCGAATATATGGGCTGGTTCGAAGTAGCCAATCTTATTTATTCGGGTGTTGAAAGCGCTATTAACGACAAAAAAGTTACATACGATTTTCATCGCTTAATGGAAGGTGCAACACTGTTGAAAACCTCTGAATTTGGCGATGCAATTATCGCTAACATGCAATAAGAATCCGAAAATAAATCATAAAAAGATTTAAATTTAGAATAATTGGTCGAATAAAACAGAATATTATTAATTTTACACCTCAATTTTAAATTAAATATCATGAAAGAGTTTAGAGATAAAAGGCTTGAAAGAGCTTATGAATTAGTCTTAAGTGGAGATATAAAAGAAGCAGTTGAGCTTTTCGAAGCAGAACTTGTAGATTTTCCAGATAGTACTCATTTACTTATGGAAATTGCCAGTATGTCTTATATTTTAGGCGAAATGAATAAATGTATTAATGCTTATAAAAGGGTATTAGAACTTAAACCCGATAGTATTTTTGTTTATTACCGCATGGGAGTTGCTATGTATCGTGCAACTTATTTCACACAGGCAGTAGAAGTTTTCGCCAAGATAGTTGATTCGGGCAAAAACATGCCAATGACCTATATTTGGATGGGATTGAGTTATTATCATTTAGGAAAAGAAGAACTTAGCGTTGAATGCTATCGTAAGCTTCTCGAATTATGTCCCGACACCACCATGGCTAACTATTATTTAGGCATTGCACTTAAAGCTTCTGGCAAATATGACGAAGCATTACCTTATTTCGAGAAATTGGTTAGTGAAAACTATCCACACGTTTCGGCTCATTATCATTTAGGTCGTACTTATATGCGAACTTTCAAATATGATTTGGCAAAAGAAGAATTTAAGAAAGTGCTTGCTTTAGATCCACACAACAACAATGCTCAGGAAATGTATGATTATATTTGTGACGATCATTCTTTCTAACAGAAATTGATATCTAAGAAAAAAGCCTGCTCACCTTTGTTGAACAGGCTTTTTTTATGCCCATAAATTTGCTAATGAAGTTTGCTAACTTCGGGGTTTCGACTAATCAATAGCTGGTTCATGCAAATCAAGAATCACAACTTGATTTGTAACAGCATCCACATTGGTTGCAAAAATGTTGCCGTTTCGCAAGGTAACCGTAAGGATATAATTAATTGGACGCAATCCTTTAAATTCAAATTTCGATGAGCTCTTACATTGAATAGTTTTCCCCCTTTTACCTTCGGTGCTTGGACGGGCAACAATTTTTGCACCCGAACTCAATTCACCATTACTATTATACACATTACCTTTTATCAAAGTATGCAATTCATCTCTGCGAATTCTTCTAATGATATCAGTATTTGTATAATCGCCTAATTTAGATTTATTATTTATCCTGAAAAGTCTTTTGCCATCGGCCCAGATAGCTTTAATGTCTTTAAGGAAATCATTAATGAGATCTAAATTATTCATTACCAAATCAGATCTTTCTCTTTCTTTAGCCACTTGAGCTAAATTATCATTAAAAATTGCAATTTTCATTGCTTCTAATGCATCGCGGTTATCGGCAGTGTAGTCTGTCAATAATAAAGCAGCGATATTATTATCGATATTTATGAGCAAAAAGCTTAAAGCTCCATTCATGCCTTCAGCATCGCCCGTCGATATTTTATCGCGCACGTCTTTAATTCCGAAATCTTTCACTGAAACGGTTAAACCATTAGCATCCACAACATAACCTTCTAACAAATTCATCGTATTTCTCAAACCGATGATGTTAGTGTGTAAACGAAATGTAATAACTTTAAGTTCTGCAGTAAGAACTTTAGGCAGTATTATTGCATTAATACCCTCCTGTTTCAAAAGCAATGCTTCGACGAAGTCATCGGTGTATTTAGTGGGTTTATATCCATGAAATGCGAGCATATCTGCAACTAATGCATCGATTGTCATTTGGGTGATGATAGGAACTTCTTCAGTCCTTCCCACGATAATTAATTTGTACTTTTCCATAAGATTTATTTATTATAGTTTGTCATGCAAAAATAATAAATCAGATCGAAATAATTATCGAAAAACAGATTTATTTTGTTAATGCCTACAAGCGTTTTTTGTAAATGCTTCATTTAGTGCCATTAAACTTTTCACATTTTTCCTTTTTAGGGATAAAAAAAATTTAATTATGGTGTTTGTTATAGAAAATCGAAAAACCTAACATCAAGGTCTTGTAACAGTAGCAAGATATAAAAATCAGAAATAGCATGAATAATTAACATCAAAGAAAAACCAGCCTGAAAGCCTTTATTGTAGGCAAAAACATGCCTGTTTTTTTAAATCCTAATCTGTTTTTCTTAATCCTTATCTGTTAAATTGAAATCCTTATCTGTTGATTACATATCCGAAGCTATGGTATAAACATCCAAGCCTATTTGTAGCAATAACTAATCAGTTAAATTGAAATCCTAATCAATTAGAAGAAAGTCCGTATTAGGTATTAGGAAGTCCGTATCACATATTTGAAAGTCCGTATTTGCAAGAATGAAATCCTAAAGAGTTAAAAAGAAATCCGAACAAGCTGATAGCAATTCCTGAACACCTAAAAAGAGACTCAAGCGAAGTAGGATGTTTTCTAAGAAATGCATTTAGCAATAGATTTGGAAGGAAAGCTAAAGAAGGAAACAGAGTAAAAAAAAAATCGCACCGTTTAAGGTGCGAATTTTTATTAATTTCAAATAGGTTTTTAATGATAAACCCATTGAGTTTAGAAGTTTATTTTCCTGGATATTGAGATGCAATACCTTGAGAAAGTCTAGGTTCGAATAAGTTGAAATCGTCGGAATCGACCCAGCCACCACCGTTAAAGTCGGAAGGAACAAAACCAGCGGCTCCATTAGTAAGGTCAATATCTACGACATTAAAGTCATCAGAGTCGACCCATCCTCCTTGATCTACGTCACCACAGAATAATGCGAAGGTATTTGTGGCCACCTGCACGAGAGCGTCGTATCCAAAAGCCTGATTAACATCCGACATAAATGAATATTCAACCACAGGAGTGTTAAATGGCACAGCTATAGCCGACCACACTTCAACGTGATTGCGATTGCGAACTCTGATGTAGTAATTAGCGACATTATCAGATAGAACTTGGAATGTAGCTAAGCCAGTTGTCGAAAGATCGATACCACTAATACTAATGCCTGCCGAATTATAAGGTGCATCTTCATGAAATAGGTCAACATCAATTCTGTCAGCAATTCCATAACCCCATTGAGGCATTCCGGTGTTGCCATCGATTGCTTCCAACATACTAATTGTGTTTATATCGAATAAACCTTCGAGGATGAGATGAAGATTAACGGTTTTGAAAATAACAGCCGTAACTGCTAAGCGAAGTTCGCTTTCGCATCCTCCAATAGTTTGAGAAGCATAATAGGTTTGATTTGATAACAGTTCGGTAGGAGAAAGTGCAGTTCCACCAGTTGCAACATCATACCATTGAATAGAAGAACCATTTGCGACTAAATCGCTAACGCTTACTAAATTACTGAATGTTTGTGTTGGATTGCCTGTAGGCGCTGGCGTAGATGCTAAAGTGACCACTGCATTTCCGCTCATGTTCACCGAACCAGTTACGCAGGTGTAAGTACCAGCTTCAATGATATTCCAATTAAGTGCATTGCCAGTACCAGCAACTAAACTACCAAAGTCAACACCATCTTTTTTAAGCTGATAGTTCACCCCAGTTTGAGAACCACTAAGACTTACAATTGCAGGAGAGTTACTTCCTGAGCAATAAGCCCCCCCTCCTACTACATTAAAGACTGTAGTTGCGTTAAGAGTTGGATTGAGTAAGCCAGAAGTTAGGAAGGTTCCATTAGCATTGATGTTGGTTCCGATATTATTAATATAGGCATTAATATTTGTAATCCACGATGGGCCAGCTGCAGTAAATGAGTATGAAAGATTGGGTTTAAGCTGAGCAAAAGTCAAACTGCTTGTAAGTCTTATGCGCAATACTCTGGTACCCGTTGTAGTTGAGATGATAGTACCACTTCCTGCACTAGAAGTTTTGGCAGTTATCTTAATAGTTTTGTTTCCTGTTGCTGGACCAACCACAGACACATTGGTATTTGTTTGTTGTTGACCTAGACTAATGTCGCTGGTTGAACCAGGAACGATAACGGCTGTTGCAGTTCCTCCATTTAATATCGCACTATTGAAATAGATTCCCATTTGAATGCTAGATAGTTCAAATTGTGGAGGAGTGACGAAGTTACCAGTGTGTAAGAGATAAATATCAAACTCATATACATTAGGAGAAACTTGCACATCATTACGAAGTTCGAGATTGAAGTAAGGACGAGCCTCCGTTTTGAAAGACAAGACGGCACCATAGGAAGTATCGGCATTATTAATGGCATAGGCCCTAATCCAATAGGTAGTTGTGCTAGTCAGAGTAGAAATTGTAGAAGCATAAGCGCCCAATCCAGTTCCCGAAGCCAAAGAAATGCTCGATGGGTCGGTAATTAAAGGAGTCGCTGAAATGCTTGAGTAAACGAAGCCTCTATTTACGGAAGTATTATTGCAAGTTGAGGAAAGTTCACCGTTAAAGGTTGCACCCGTTAGACTGATATTGGTAATGGGCTTGGTAAGTACAGTAACAGCAGCCGCCGGACTCAAGAAAACGGTGACACTTAGCCTTGTTTGGCTTGTACATCCGTTAATCGTTTGATTGGAATAGTAGGTAGCTCCATTGTTTAAGAGTTGGCTTGACAGAAGTAAGTTACCCCCTGAAGCCGCGTCATACCATTGTATTGCAAAACCGCTAACAATAATGTCATTTATTGTGGCATTAAAGCAGAATGATTGGTTAGCATCTCCAGTTGGAGCAGAAGGGGAAGCATTTAGAGTAACCGTTACATCCAAGCGCGAAGTGCTTTCGCAGTTGTTTGTAGTTTGACTGGCATAATAATGTCCACTTGTTAAGGACGTTGAACTTGCTAACGGACTTCCGCCTGTTGCAGCAGCATACCATTGAATTGATGTTCCAGTTGCTGATAAACTTGCCACCGTTGGTAAACTTGATGAGCAGAATGATTGAGTTGTACTGCCTGTTGGGGCAATTGGTGTTATATTTACAGTAGCCGTTACATCCAATCGCGAAGTGCTTTCGCAGTTGTTTGTAGTTTGACTGGCATAATAATGTCCACTTGTTAAGGATGCTGAAGCAGATAATGGGCTTCCGCCTATTGCTGTGGTATACCATTTAATTGAAGTGCCATTTGCTGATAAACTTGCCACCGTTGGCAAACTTGCAGAGCAGAATGACTGAGCCGCGCTGCCTGTTGGGGCAGTTGGGTTTGGATTTACAGTTGCCGTTACATC
>CAIXTV010000043.1 GCA_903922465.1 uncultured bacterium | reverse complement strand
TACCTTAATTAGTCCTAATCCTTGTTTCACACTAGGTCATATTGTTGCCACTCCAGGTGCATTAGATGCCTTGAATAAAATCAATTATCCTCCATTAGCCTTAATCAATCGTCATAGACGAGGAGATTGGGGAGACTTGGATAACGAGGACATCCAACGCAATAATGATGCACTGATGGATGGTTCACGCTTGTTATCCGCCTATGTTATACAGAACATAATGTTTTGGGTGATTACAGAAGCTGAAAATGACAAGGGAGATCGTGCCGCTACAACTATCCTTTTACCTAGCGAATATTAGTCCCTAATATCTCCTACCCACTGGGCATCTTGCCCACAGGAACATTCGTGTTCCTTTTTTTGATGTGAAAAATATCTAAGTTATTTGGTCGTAAATAGGCGCAAGTTATTAGCTTATGGTTAATTATCTAACACTTTTCCTTCGAGAATATGTAGGACTATCTCTGTTTCAAATATTGACGCATATGGAAGATGAACATATTGAAGCATTTCACCGGATACAAGGCGAATATCTCCCGAATACCATTCTGCAAAAATTGGGGCAGTTTTGTCCTGAAATATTTCTGATAAATTACGCCTATAAGTATCTTCTAAGGTTTCATCAATGGGTGATATGTAGTCATTTCTTAAAATATAGTCAAGATAAAGTTTACTCCGTTTAACACTCCATTTTGCTAGATAGCCTCGCCAACACGCCGAACATAAGTTGTGACGATATACTTCCGGCTTGGGATGTTGTTCATTAAAGTAAGCTTCTAATGGTTCCGAGAAAAGATTATAGATACGCCGTTTATAGCGAATCTTATCTGTGATTTGTGCAGTCATTTTTGTTATCCACATTCCCAAACAATAAATCCATCTACAACACCCGTCACCAACCGATGTGGCTTGGCATTAAGTAGTGACATGAGTGATTCATTGAGCAAAGATAAAGCCCGAGGTGATTCATTGCTAACAAATGAACCTATTCTAAGCTCATTATCGATACAGTGATTATTCTCCCAATATTGAGGATAAGAGGCGACATAGGGCTTGCAAATATCATGATTTCTCTAAGTAATCAGACAAAAATATCCGTTCGTCAGTATTTTTATTTTCAATGACTTATGCTGTAAAAATATACCAGAACTTAGCCTGATTACTTATCATCACAAAAAGATATTTTCTTATCTATTAAGCTTCACAACTACCTCCGGGTTTGTCCAACAACCGGATAAGATTGTGGTTCGCTTTGCTCACACAATCTTTCCTTATTCGTTAGGCATTTACTTATACATCAATGGATGCCTTACCCCATCTATTTTTGGTAAAGTTAAGATGTTGGGTGTGCGAAACAACTCCTTATGACTTGTGTTTTAGAATGTTAATTCCTTTTTGAAAAGAAGTTATAAAAGCATCTGTGATAAGATATTTATAGTAATTTAATGTATCTTTCCTATCATTTTTGTTGATTGATCCGCTTGCACTATCAGACTCGGTTATATCAATATTATCTTTCCATGCAATAGCATTTAATTGTCGGTCATAAATATACAATCTATACTTAAAAGATACTGAAAATTCAGTTCTTGGTAATCCCCCACCAATCATCATCGGTATACCTAGAGGCGCACCAATGATTGTACTGGTAAGAAGTAAACCTACTAAAGCAGTATTCGACGATCCCGGAGCTGTCTGCATATTAAAGCCACACATATCAAGCTCAGAAAAAAGAAGAAATCTTTTGTCTGTTGGATACCGATGTAATAACTCAAGAGTGTAATCTTGCTGAAAGTATTTTTCTTTTTCTACAAAATCGGCTAAATCTTTAAGCCAGTACTGGCTTTTGTTGATAATGCCAATTTTATAAAGTTTTTCCCCAATTTCATGTTCAAATTCTCTTTGAAAATTGAAACTCTCCGAGTCTTCAAGTAGCACTGTCTTTGGATGAGAGCCAATATATACTGCATCTGAATTTTCAATTACTGGGTAAGATGTTGGAAAATTTTTTTTATCTAATTTTGCAGTACAGCCGTAAATACTTACTAAACATAAGCAAAATAAACTAGTTATAAGTAATTTTTTGCTAAATGTCTTCATTTTTGCATATATAAAAATAAATTATTAAGGAGTAAAAATAAAATTTGTACTCCCAATCTAAATTAGCATTGATTAGACTATTCTTCCAATTTATCTCTGTGATTTATTTTTACTTTCATTGAAGTCGCAGACGGTGATTGCTGAACAACCGCTTCTTTTTCGCTATAGCCCGTTATTTTTCCTTGAGCATCGTAATGAATTTCATAGGAATGCTCATACACAGGAGGAGTACATCCAAAAAGAAAAATAATCGAAAAAATAGTAAGAAAATACTTTATTAATTTATTCATTGTCGTAACCTTTTTAGTAAAGTTGAAATTATTTGCAAAAAAAACACTAAGAGATTAACTTCTTAGGAAAATAATTTGTTATTCCTTGTGTCGTAGTGATTGCAGCACAGATTTTAATAATCCATCGTCGCATTTTGATTGGCTACCGCCTAACGTTACGGTAAGGGGCTGCCCGCCTCATTGATGACCGCCTGAATCGCTTCCTCACTGTCCAGCATCGAATCTTCAAAATCAACGCTGATCTCTATAATTAGCTTTTTTCCTTCTTTTCTTATAATTCTTGCGGTCATGTCTGTTCTTAAGTGTTAATAATTTTCTGTTTAAGCTTCTTTCTCAAAATATAGGGATAATATCCATCTGTTTCTTTAAATTGTCATGAAATTGAGGTCGCACCCATCCTGATTACGTTGTCCCCATAACCATCTTTCAATTTCTTTTTAGCCCAAGCATCCATTTTTTTGATAAATGCTGGATCAGATGGAACGCAGCAGTCATCATTTTCGACTTCATAATCGTCAAGATTTGTTATAAGGAATCCATCTTCTACTGGGTCTGTACTATCCTGTTCTCCTGCATAGAATTCAAACGTATCATCACAGACACTCCAATCATACTCGTTAAACTGAATAAAAATTCACGAAATACTGAACCTAGAATGAATGCTCTGTATTTAATTATTTGCCGAGTTCATTATAAATATCTTCAAGATTATAATTTAATGGACCAGTAATTTTGTTTGCGGCATCATCTATTGCGGTATGAATATCATCAAGACCATATACACCATCAATGTTATCAAGTTTTCCAGATATTTCTATCAACGACTCCTGTATTCCATCAAGTTTTTCTAACATTGCTATAAATAATTCAGCTAAATCTGTCATGGATTATCTTTTCAAAGCGTTAAATTGAAATGCCCAACTAATATTAGACATCCTAATGGGCGCAAAACATTACGTCATCAGTTTGTCTAAATGTTTATAAAAAATGAAAAATCATTTTAGTTTCATTTACATGTTGGATGTTATCGCGTCCTAAAATAAATAAAATACCTATCAAAATTCAATGAGGCTTTATAGCCTTTTGATTGCACACACAAGTATAAAATTGCTTGTACGCCATAATACGCACGAATAATCCTACATTTACCTGTAAGACACAATAATAATATTCGAAATATGGTTAATTATCATGTGTCTCTGATTATTTTCAACTGTAAAAAAGTGTTACGTGTCACAAAATGATTAAAAAGACTCTACGTGCACATTGGACTACTCGCACCAGTTCACTATGAGATATTGTAAAACTCCATCATCATCAAACTATGCGTCATAAAGCTAGAAAATAGC
>CAIXTV010000042.1 GCA_903922465.1 uncultured bacterium | reverse complement strand
GAGTTGGAATATTATGGATATGCTCCTTCATTTATGAGTCAACATAATACTTCAAAAGAAATGCTCGACAGTTTTTATGAAGAGTATCATCCTCAATACCTGCGAATATTACTTCCTGTTGGAAATCTTGCTGATGATACTATATCGAACAGGTTGTCGAATGAAAGTCTAGTGAAGAGAATAAATGTATATAAAACAAACAGACCTAATTCTCTTGATTCATCAATGTTGGAAATTGTAAGACAAGACCTTTATGATGTAATTATATTCACCAGCCCTTCTGCTTTTAAAAACTTCTGTAGCTTTTATGAATTTCATAAGATTAAAGACTTAAAAATAGCAAGCATTGGGTCAACAACAACAAAAGCTATACAAGAAGAAGGTTTGGAACCCATTATCACAGCAAAAAAATCAAATGCCGAAGGTCTTTGTGAGGCAATATTAGAATACTTTCAAAAATAAACAATAAATAAAATTAATAAAATGGATTTCCCAGTAACAAGATTAAGAAGATTAAGATATAATGGTGTTTTAAGACAAATGGTAACTGAAACCAAATTATCAGTTGACGATTTTGTAATGCCTTTATTCGTAATTGCAGGTACTAATATAAGAAACGAAATTAAATCGATGCCAGGTAATTATCAATTATCAGTTGAGAATCTGGTTGAAGAGTGTAAAAAAGTGTATGCAAGTGGAGTTAAAGCAGTTTTGCTATTTGGCATTCCTGCTCAGAAAGATGATGATGGTAGTGTTGCTTGCAAACATGATGGCATTGTTCAACAAGGTATCAGGGCAATTAAAAAAGAGATACCTGATCTTTATATAATTGCTGATGTTTGCAATTGCGAATATACAGTTCACGGACATTGCGGAACCATTGTTGATGGTGATGTTGATAATGATTTAACGTTAGTTACTTTGGCAAAACAATCGGTTTCATTAGCTGAAGCAGGTGCTGATATGATTGCACCAAGTGATATGATGGATGGAAGAGTTGCGAAGATTCGTGAGCAATTGGATAAACACCATTTCGAAAAGATTCCAATAATGTCTTATTCTGCAAAATATGCATCTGGTTTTTATGGTCCTTTTAGAGAAGCAGCAGAAAGTGCTCCTAAATTTGGAAACAGAGCTACTTATCAAATGAATCCTGCAAATACAAACGAAGCCATACGCGAAGTTGAACTTGATATTGCAGAAGGAGCCGATATTGTTATGGTTAAACCTGCATTAAGTTATCTTGATGTTATTTATCGTGTTAAAACTGAATTCAGAATGCCGGTTGCCGCATATAATGTGAGTGGAGAATTCTCAATGGTAAAAGCAGCTGCTCAAAATGATTGGATTGACGGAGAACGTGTGATGATGGAAATCCTTACCTCTATCAAAAGAGCAGGTGCTGACATTATTATTACCTATCATGCAGTAGAAGCTGCAAACATTTTAAACAGAAAATAAAAAACGCAAAGAAGATAAAACCAAATAGCGCCTAAAGTTTTAAAGGTAAAAAAGATTAAAACTTTAGGCGCTTTTTAAGTAAAAAAAATAAAATATTAAAATCATGGAATTTAATAAAAGTATTGAAGCTTTTAAAAAGTCACAAGAATTGATACCGGGAGGAGTAAACTCTCCGGTTAGGGCATTTAAAAGTGTAAAATTAAACCCTGTGTTTATTGCCAAAGGGAAAGGGGCTTATATAACTGATATCGACGGAAACCAATATATTGATTTTGTTTCTTCATGGGGACCATTAATTTTTGGTCATGTTCATGATACTATTCTTACAGCAATTAATGAAGCAGCGCAAAAAGGAACAAGTTTTGGAGCACCCAACGAATATGAAACCGAAATGGCAGAACTTATTGTAGAAATGGTTCCGTCCATTGAAAAAGTACGCATGGTAAATTCAGGAACAGAAGCAACCATGAGTGCAATTCGTTTAGCTCGTGGATATACTAAAAGAGAGTGTTTTGTTAAATTTGCAGGTAATTATCATGGACATGGAGATAGTTTTCTAATCAAAGCCGGTTCAGGTGCAATCACTTTAGGTTTACCTGATAGTCCCGGAGTTACTCAAGGCAATGCAAAAGACACTCTGATTGCCGAGTACAATAATCTAGATTCTGTCAGAAAATTATTTCAGGAAAAAGGAAATGATATAGCTGCAATTATTGTAGAGCCTGTTGCAGGAAACATGGGAGTTGTTCTTCCTGAAAAAGGTTTCCTTCAAGGATTACGAGATATCTGTACTGAATATGGTGCTTTATTGATTTTCGATGAAGTTATTACAGGATTCAGATTAGCTAAGGGTGGTGCGCAGGAATATTTTAATGTTATGCCTGACTTAACAACCTTAGGTAAAATTATTGGTGGTGGTTTACCTGTTGGTGCTTATGGTGGAAGAAAAGAAATCATGGATATGTTAGCTCCCATTGGTCCTGTTTATCAAGCAGGAACTTTATCAGGAAATCCACTGGCTATGGCGGCTGGAATCGCCATGCTAAAGCTGATAAAAGAAACACCTGACTTTTATTCTGAATTAGAAAGAAAAGCTTCGATGTTAGAAAAAGGAATTATGAAAAACATGGAGATTACAGGTGTAAAAGGGATTATTAATCGAGTTGGGTCAATGATGACTTTCTTTTTCACAAATGAATCTCTGATAACATCTTATGATGAAGCAATGAAATCGGATGCCGAAAAATATGCCCGCTTCTTTAAATTGTCTTTGGAAAGTGGAATTTACCTTGCTCCATCGCAATATGAATGTTTATTCATTTCTTATGCTCATACCGATAAAGATATTGAAACAATTATAGCTGCAAATCTTGAGGCTTTAAAGGCTCTCTAAAATAACTCATTCGAATTAGCCATAATATTGGCTTCATTTTAAAACTAAAATACATATGGACAATTCAATATTTGTCAAAACACTTAAAGGAGAGGACACTGAAAGACCACCAGTATGGTTTATGCGTCAAGCAGGGCGGGTGTTGCCTTCTTATCTGAAAATGCGTGAGCAATATTCATTTTCAGAATTAATGAAATCACCTGAGCTGGCTGCAAAAGTAACGCTACTCCCAATTTATGATTTAGAAGTTGATGCAGCAATCCTTTTTTCAGATATCCTTGTTATACCTGAGGCTTTGGGAATGGAACTTACTTTTACTGATTCAGGTCCAAGGTTTACGACCGCTCTTAAAGATCTTAGTGATCCTATGAGCATTATTAAAGCCGATGCTACTAAACTCAATTATATTTATGATGTAATTGATGAAATTCATAAAACAAAACCGGCAAATACTCCATTGATAGGATTCTGTGGAGCTCCATTTACTACGCTTTGTTATATGATGCAAGGCTTGGGAACAAATCATACTTTTCAGGATGCAGTTACTTTACTTTATAAAGATAAAGTTTTAGCCCATAAACTTCTAAATGCTATTACAGAACTGTCTGTTGAGTACGCAACTCAACAAATTAAACATGGGATTGCAGCTTTTCAGATTTTCGAAACTCATGCCGGTTTGATTCCATCCGATTTATATTTTGAAATGATTATGCCTTATGTTAGAAAGATATCTGCTGCAGTTATGGCTACAGGAACACCTGCTATTTTCCTTCCAAAAGGACTTGGATATGGCATAGTTAATATCACTCCAGAGGATACGGATTTCTTAAGTATCGATTGGCAAATTTCTATTGATGATGCACGTGTACTTGTTCATCATGACATTGGATTACAAGGCAATCTTGACCCAAGACTTCTTTTAGCTGACAAAGAAACCATTTTATCTCAATTGGAGAAATACAGATTCTTTGGTTCTGAATATCAGAATTGGATATTCAATCTTGGACACGGATTTATTCCGGGTATTCCTTATGAAAATGCTAAACTTGTCGTAGATTGGGTTAAGCAAACCGATTGGCAAAGAAGTTAATAATGTCAAATTGAAGATGTAAAATGGAAAATGTGGCGCTTACATTTGACATTTTCCATTTTACATCATAATTTTTACATAAAGAAAACATGAATATTACGAGTGAATTTTTAGATAAACATAATGTTTCGGGGCCGCGATATACCAGCTATCCTCCGGCGAACTTCTTTAATGCGGGTTTTAAAACTGAGGATTATATTGAGCAGTTAAAGGTTTCGAATCATCAGTTGCCTGAGAATATTTCTATTTATGTACATATTCCATTTTGTCCACAACGTTGTCATTTCTGTGGTTGTACAACTGAAATTGGTCAAAAGAAATCTGTTGTTGAAAGATATATTGAGGCTATTAAGACTGAAATCAGAAATGTTTCGGCTTTATTAGATGTTGAAAATCGAAAGGTAACTCAAATTCATTGGGGCGGTGGCACGCCCAATGCCATTGCGATGAGGTTTATTGAAGATATCATGAATCTTATTAAAGAGCGTTTTATTTTAGACGAAAATGCGGAGGTTGCAATCGAATGCAGTCCTGCTTATCTCGAATTTGATCATATTGATCAGTTGGCTGCAATGGGTTTCAATCGAATGAGTTTGGGCATTCAGGATTTCAGACAAGATGTGTTGGATGTGGTGAACCGTCAGGCTCCTAAACATCCGGTGAAAGAACTTGTGGCTTATCTTAAAAAGAAAGGTTTTTCGGGTAATAATCTTGATTTTATCTATGGTTTGCCTTTGCAAACTATTGAAAGTTTGACAGAAACTATTAAAAAAGCGATTGATATACGTCCCGATAGGATTGTTACTTTTTCGTATGCACATGTTCCCTGGGTGAAAGAAGAGCAGCTTAAGTTAGAGAAGATTGGACTGCCTCAACCTAAGGATAAGATGGATATGTTGATCAATAATATTAAGCTTTTGCAGGAGGTTGGTTATGTTGCCATTGGCATTGACCATTTTGCGTTGCCCGAGGATAAGATGGCGCAAGCTTTTCTTAATAAAAGGTTACATAGAAACTTCCAGGGATATTGCACTCTGGAAACTACCGGACAAGTATATGCTTTTGGTGCGTCATCTATTAGTCAGTTGTGGGGAGCTTATGCGCAGAACATTAAGAATACTTTTCAGTATATGGATGCCATCGAAAAAACAGGTTTTGCTATCGAACGTGGCTTAACTTTAAAGGTTAATCAGCAGGTAGTTCGTTCGGTTATCAATAGCATCATGTGTAATGGTGTGCTGAAATTCAGCGAAATTGCCGAAGAATTTAATATGTCGGTGGATGACATTAAAGCAATTGTAAATTATGATAAATCAAAACTAATCGATTTCGAAAAAGATCATATTATTTCGATTAACGAGGATGGCATTGTAGTTAGCGAAATCGGCCATATGATTGCCCGTAACATTGCCATGGCTTTTGACCCGGATTTGAAACAAGGCGAAACCATTTATTCAAAAACTGTATAATGAAAGGCGTATTACTTGTTGATATGGGTGGAGCAAACTCTCCGAAGGAGTTGAAGCTTTTTCTATCGCGCATGTTTAAAGACCCTTGCATACTTCCTTTTGGAAAGTTAGAACGAACAGCGCTTTCATTCATCATTAGTAATACCCGTTATAGAAAATCATGGAAGAAATATGCATTGATAGGAGGTTCTCCTATTATTGATGCAACACGCAAAACTTCAGTTGCACTGCAAGAAAAATTAGGCGAAAATTACAAAGTCAGATATGCTTTTTCCTATTCTGATCCATTAATTAAGGAAGGGATTATTTCGTTTACGGATGAAGGAATTAATGATATAACCGTGATTCCTTTATATCCACAATCGAGTTTATCGACCAGCAAAAGTGTTGAAAATGATATCAAAGATTTAAAATTCAATAGCCTGACGCTCAACATTCATATGATAAATGAATTTTATCAGAACGAACTTTTTATAAAGTTTTGGACTGAGCTTATTCTGAATCATATTAAAGAAAATAAGCTTGCAAATCCTTATTTGCTTTTCAGCGCACATTCAATTCCTATGAGTTTGGTGGAGAAAGGCGATAGCTATCCAAAAGCTATTACCGAAAGTTCTAAATTAATTGCCGATAACGCAGGTTTTGAGTTTGAATTTGCTTTTCAATCGAGGATGAAAGGCAAGTGGGTGGGTCCTGACACAAAAGATAGTTTAACGAAATTGGCAAAACAAAAGCAAGGTTCAGATCTTATATTAATCCCCATAAGTTTTGTGAATGAGAACCTTGAAACTTTATATGATCTCGACCACGATATTATTCCTTTTGCAAAAAACGAACTTGGAATTAGAAACATTTCAAGGCTAAACTTGCCTGTTGCATGCCCCCAGTTTATTGCACTTTTGAGCGAACTCGTAGAAAAAAAATATTAAAAAATGAAAGACGTAATTATCATTGGCGCAGGCATTACCGGTCTTGCCACGGCTCATCACCTAAAGAAAAACAATGTCGATTTCGCTGTGCTTGAACAGTCTGACAAGATTGGCGGCGTGATTAATACGGTGAACGAAAAGGGATATATTTATGAAGAAGGTCCCAATTCGGGTGTTATTGGTAATATCGAAGTGATTCGTTTGTTTGAGGATTTGAAAGATAGCTGCGAATTGGAACTTGCAAACGATAATGTGAAAAAACGTTGGATTTTAAAGAATCTTAGGTGGGAACAATTGCCTGCCGGACTGATGGCGGCCATCCGAACTCCCCTGTTTACCCTTAAAGATAAGTTCAGAATTCTGGGCGAACCATTTCGCAAGCCGGGCACCAATCCTCACGAAACGCTGGCCGAATTGGTAAAGAGAAGATTAGGGCAAAGTTTTCTGGAATATGCTATTGATCCTTTTATTTTAGGTGTTTATGCAGGCGACCCCAGTCGTTTGGTGCCTAAATATGCCCTGCCAAAGCTCTACAATTTAGAGCAGGATTATGGCAGTTTCATTGGAGGAACTATCAAAAAGATGCGGATTAAAAAGACAGAAGATGATAAAAAAGTTACACGAGGTGTTTTCTCTGCAAAAGGGGGTTTATCGGCGCTTTCGAATGCAATTTTAACTCATATTGGGCAAGAAAAGGTTGTTTTAAGTTGCAATAATATTCAAGTGAAGCCTGTTGATGGGCATTATATCGTTACTTATACTAATAAAGAAGGTAATGTTGTTGAAGTGGCTACAAAAAAAGTTATTTCCACCATTGGAGCTTATAATTTAGGAAAGATTGCACCTTTTATTTCGGCAGAGGGACTGAAAAAGATAGCAGCTTTGCATTATACGCGGGTTATTGAGATTGTATTGGGTTTCGACCAATGGAAAGGAATTCAACTGGATGCTTTTGGAGGTTTAATTCCGTTTAAGGAAAAGCGCGATATATTGGGCGCCTTGTTTATGTCGTCATTGTTTAGCGGTCGTGCTCCTGAAGGTGGTGCTTTGTTTTCCATTTTCCTGGCAGGTGTGCGCCGTCCGGAAATATATTTGATGAACGATGAGCAGATTAAAGAAATTCTTCGAAAAGAAGTGAGCGAATTGTTTCATCTAAAAGAATATAGTCCTGATTTATTAAAAATCATCCGCCACGAATGGGCAATTCCACAATATGAAGCCGATAGTGGCGAACGTTTCAGTGCGGTTGAAGAAATAGAAAAACAATATCCCGGCTTCGTAGTAGGCGGAAACCTCAGAAACGGAATTGGCATGGCCGATCGCATTTTGCAAGCCAAAACACTTGCAGATTTAGTGCTTAAATAAAAATCCGAACCTATTAATTAACCTAAACTCAATTCTGAATTATATATGGAAACAAGCTTTGCTGTAATTAAAATCATTCACATGATTATCAGTGCAACTTTTCTGGTAATTGCGGTTTGGCTTTTTATTCGCTCAATTAATGGGTTTTTCAAGAATAAATCTTACCTAAAGTTTGATAAATATCTATCATATGGTTATATTATTAGTTTATACTTACAATTAATCTTCGGACTTATTCTTTTTTCAAACCTTGGCTCAAACTTGGGCTATAATTACTTAGGAGACGCACATTCTATGATGGTTGTGTCGAAACGTCTTTGGCCTGTCGAACACATAGTTTTAATGTTGTTTGCTCTATTTATTGCCAATCTAGGTTTAATCATTTCTCTCAACAGTAAATCGGATAAAAACAAACATAAAAACACGATAATTTATTATTTCATTTCACTATTGCTAATTTTTTTCTCGCTGAGTGCAATTTACTTATTTTAAAGTAGAGTGGGTTCTTGATTTCGATTTAGATTATTTTCTTTAGTTCCGTATATTTTTGTTGTTGACTTTGCTTTATTATTATATTTGTGCCCTTTTCTTAGTTAATTTAATGCAACTTATTTTAAAACATGATAGCCTAAAACAAAATGATTTCTGGCTTTACTATGATACTCTTCCCTTTTTAAAACACTAACTCCAAAATAATTTTACTGTATGAAAAAAACATTAATTCGCTTTCTCTTTCTTATCTTTTTGTCTTTTACGTTTAATCTTCAGGTGAAGGCACAGGAAATTAACTGCCTCGACTGTCATGAAAATCTAGTTGCCCATACGGTTCACGATAAAATTGTTAAATGTGGCGATTGCCATAATGATGTTTTAAAGGAAGAACATTCGAAAGCGACCATTAAAAAAGTAGATTGCAAAAAATGTCATGCAGCTTTGGATGCTCAGATGAAAAACGATGTTCATCGCAAACTTATGCATTTGGACGAAAAGAAAGCTCCTGATTGCAAACTTTGTCATGGAACACATAAAATTGTTTCTCCTTCAACCGTTGCTAATAAAGAGAAGACTTACTGCGGAAAATGTCATAAAAGCGGTATTATGGCGGTTCCTTATCACACTGTTAGTAAGCAAAGCGATAATTGTTCGAAATGCCATAGCGATAAAAACCACAAAGAAGAATTGGCAAAGTCGGTTCATAAGAATTTATCCTGCTCCAATTGTCATAGTTATGTAATTAATAATCTTGATATCCATCAGAAAGCTCCTAAAGATGGAGTTTTAGCTGATTGTTATTTATGTCATACTGCTATAGCATTAGAGCACAAAGAAAGTATTCATGGTTTATCAATTTCGGAAGGGATAAATGAAGCAGCCCAATGCTGGAGTTGTCATGGTTCGCATAATGTAAATCCTGTTAAGGATAAAAACAGCAAGGTATATCCAACTAATTTAGCGGTTACTTGTGGCAAATGTCATGATGACACTTTATTTATCAAAAAATACTCTTCCTCTATCTATCAACCCGGGAAAATGTATTCACAGAGTGTGCATGGGAAATTGGTTATGGCTGGAAGCAAAATCTCTGCAACATGCATTACTTGTCATGGGAAACATGATATTAAAAACAGGGTGCAGAATAGTTCAATGATTTCGGCCATAAATCTGCCCAATACCTGCGAGAAATGTCATAAGAAGATTACTGATGATTATAAGCAATCAATACATTGGATTGCGGTTAAAAAAGGTATACGCAGTGCACCTTCCTGCAACGACTGCCATAGCGAGCATAATATTCATGCTATTAACACTGTGAACAAAAGAGATGAAATGAGAAAAATACAGGATGAAACCTGTCTACAGTGTCATCAGAATCTTTTGCTTTCGCAACGTTATGGGTTGGAGAACATGAATGTAAAAAATTACCAAGATAGTTATCACGGGCTTGCAGCATCGCATGGCGACAAGAAAGCTGCCATGTGTGTTGATTGCCATAATGTGCATAACATCTTACCAAAAGATCACATGGCCTCATCTATAAGTAAAACTAATATTGTGGCCACTTGTAAAAAATGTCATCCTAAGGCTACTGAGACATTTGCAAACAGTTATAGTCACCAATCGCAAGTTAATTCGGCGGCCAATATTGAATCAATTGTGAGGACAGTTTATTTTTGGCTTATCGTTGTTGTTATTGGATGGATGTTTTTGCATAATCTCTTAATCCTCATTCATGAAACCCGATTGAGATATAAAAAATCGAAAAACGAAATTCGTATCCCTCGTTTCACACGCAATGAGTTGATACAGCACACTTTTTTGCTTTCATCTTTTATAATCTTAGCCTTAACTGGTTTTCAACTTAAGTTCCCCGATAGTGTTTATGGTAAATTAATGTATGAATTGGGCTTTAACGAAGTTGTTCGTCAGTGGGTTCACCGAATTTCGGCGGTGGTAATGATGATTTTATCGTGTTATCATGCTGTTTATTTGGCCTTCACTTCGAGAGGACGTGATGTAGTGAAAGGACTATTCCCACGTTATAGCGATTTAATTCAGATGAAAGATACCATGTTATATTATATGCATTTGAGCAAGAAACATCCTCAATACGATAACTATAATTATATCGAAAAGATGGAGTATTGGGCATTGATATGGGGAACAATAGTTATGGCATTAACAGGGCTTGTTCTTTGGTTCCCGACGGTAGTTGGAAACTGGGCTCCGGTTTGGTTTATTAAGGTAAGCGAAATTGTGCATTTCTATGAAGCTATTTTGGCAACCCTTGCCATTTTAATCTGGCATTGGTTCTTCGTAATTTTCCATCCAAAAGAATACCCTTTAAGCTTTACGGCTTTAGACGGTAAGATGACTATTCATCATTATAAAGGAGAACATCGTTTGAAATATCATAAAGTAATTCTCGAGCATCTTCAGGTTAAGAACGGTCTGCTCGATGCTAAAAAAATGAGCTATTTCAGCAAAAACTTCATCAAGGCTATCGAAAAAAATGGCTTGAGCATGGATGAATTTATTGCCAGCGAAATGGATAGCGACTCCGAATTAAGAAATTATATCCAGAAACAAGGAATTAAAATGAATTAAGATTTGACAACTTTTATAAGTTGTCGAATCTCATTAAAAAAACAGAACAAACCCCTTGGGTTTGTTCTGTTTTTGTTTACAAAAGTTATTTTGTTTTTATTTACCTGGGCTATTTTTAAGATAGATGCTCTTTTTATTTCATTCCTATCCTACTAAAAATTTATTAACTGCACTATCCTAAACCTTGGTTTGTTTGTGCTTGGTTACGCTTTACTACATAATTAAAAGAGTATTCATTACAATTTATTTTTGCAGAATGTATTTCTATATAAATAATATTTTGTAATTTTGAATCTCAAATGAAGGATGAAGTATATAGATTAGAAGATGAGAATCTAGTAGAAGAAAACTACGACTTGCTATTAGATGATTTGTTTCGATTTCAATTGATTTCGGAACCGACAATGTATTTCTGCATGTCGAACGGACTGTTTTCCCTATTAATAATTACAGACTTTTACGAAAATAATGACAATTTTCTTTCCTTTAGCAATTGTAGCGAAACAATAAACAGTGAACTGACAGCAGTTTGTGAGCGCTTTAAACCAAAAAATTTATATCCCTTTGATTTTAATTACGACTTACCTCTAATTAATTCGCTTACCCCGTTGCAGTTTGAAGTAGTTGAAGCTTTTTTAAATTACAATCTAATAGTTTTAGAAACCAAAAATCCCAGTTTACATAAATTTTTAACAGAGACTTCGCAGCCTGATTTTTCATTTGAATTCATTATAAAAATTCTGTTTTCCGATAATTTCGATCTATTAAACAGAGATTACATTAGACGGGAAAAAATTACTTATTATTTTAAATTTAAAACTGCATTAGAAAACTTTATTGTTACTATTTCCAACAGTCAAGAAACTGAGATATTAAAAAAGAAATTTTCTCGTTGTGCCAAATTATCTTTCGTGGAAATATTTGACATTAGTGAGTACACAATAAATTTCGATTATGACCAAAGTGGCAAAATTAAACTTTTCGCCTATTTAAATCACCTTATTATTCAACCAACAACAGGACTTAGTTATCGAGATACGCTGATATTTCAAAACATCTATACTAACACCTTTCCTGATAGCCCTAATCTAAAGTTATTGGCTGAAAAGTACTTCTTAACTTATGAAAGATTAAGACTAATTATCGGAAGAATTAAATTAAAAACTTCTTATATTCTAGAAAAAATAGAGCATCTTAATCCTATGGTGTTTAGCGATTATGAAAATTCTGACACCAAATTTATCATTAGCATCGATGATGAAATAGTTCAACATATTAATGCTATTGAAAATGTCTCTTTCAACCAATCTTTTTACATTTTAATTTACTCCCACCTATATTCCAAAAAGTTTTATGTTTTCGAAAATAAAAAAGTTATAATTCACGATAAATATTATCAAGTAAAAAGGAAAATTGAAGGCTTTTACATGATACATAAAGATCTTTGCAAACGATTTAACTTTGAAGAATTTGTGAGTGATTTTGCATATAATAAATCGAATCGTTATGTTGCCGTTTTTAATATAGTGGAATATATTGCTAATAAGTTATCGCTTGAAAATAAACGATTTCAGAATGAAATTTACCTTGTTTGCAAAGTATTGCTTGCTGCTGAATATGATGTAAAGCCCGACGAACAAGGCAACATAAATTTTAGCAAAACCATACTCATAAAATATCCTGAAATTTGTTATAACCTATTGAAAAAAGAAGCTAAACCTTTACATGTAAATTATATGTATGAAATATTACAGCAATCAGATACACTTCGAAATATCCGAAAAGATGCTATCCGTTTGGCAATGATAAAGAATAAAGACATCTTTATGTATATAGGTCGGTCAAGCATATGGGGCTTAAATGAATGGGAAAAAGAAAACCCTAATTATAAAGGGGGGAGTATACGTACCATTGCTTTTGAATTCCTACAACAAAGAAGTAGTCCTACAAGAAGGTCTGAACTTATTGAATATATTTTGAAATACAGACCAAACTCAAATCATAAGAGCATTACGCAAAATCTTAAAATCGATATTCAAAAGAGATTCCTATTTTTCGAAAACTTTTATGTTGGCCTCGCTCAAAAAGAATATCCTGAAAAACCTAAGCTCGCTAATACGTTAATAAAAGATTGGGAAAGCAGAGTTATTGAAACCAAAGAATTTATTCAAACACTCAAACGCTTTCCTAAAGTAAACTCAAAAGATAAATCAGAAAAAAGCTTAGCTTCCTTTTTTTTTAGGCTAAGATTTCTATCTCGAATAGGAACGCTATCAAAAGAAAAAGAAGATTTCCTAAAAAGCATTAATTTCCCTTTAGAAAGAAAAAAAATAGAGCCGGGCTTAATTGATTAAACTTCTCTTTGCATTTTCTTAGCGAAATTTCATACATCACCTCATCGCTTTGGATAATTTTATTCGAAAAAGCTTTTTATATTATTCTTTCACCCTCAAAAAAATCACTTTTTGTTTAATTTAGAAGTTCTGTGGAGGCCTGGGTTTTTAATTTTTCGCTTCCCAGCGTGTTAAACTTCATAATTCGCAAGGGTTTTCAGGCTAACTCACTGTATTTACGTGCTTTAATTATAAATAAACCCATCATCCAACATCTTAAAAACCCCAGTTTTATTTATAAACCTGCCATTCCCATATAAAGAAACCATCAACTTTTTTAAAAGTCTGCCATTTCCATATAAAGAAACCATCAACTTTTTTAAAAGTCTGCCATTTCCATATAATGAAACCATCAACTTTTTTAAAAGTCTGCCATTTCCATATAATGAAACCATCAACTTTTTTAAAAGTCTGCCATTCCCATATAATGAAACCATCAACTTTTTTAAAAGTCTGCCATTCCCATATAATGAAACCATCAACTTTTTTAAAAGTCTGCCATTTCTATAAAAAGAAATCATACGACTATTTAAAGGTCTGCCGTTTCTTTCTCGTTGAACGTCATTGTTTTTTATTTGTTTCGTCATCATTTTTTACTTTATGAAGGTTTTCCATAAAATTTCGGCCCCATCAAAACGATGAAATTAATTCTATTACATAAAATCCCCTATTATTCTAAAAATACTTGTAAGCTGCAAACCTTTATTTAATGGGGTTCTGGAAAATAATAAAAAAAATATTCGAAAAATGTCGAACCAAATAATATTAAATTGTAACTTTACAAAATATTTGTCACAAATCGACATCTATTATATCATAATATAAACTAAAATTAAACCCATTATGAGTTACATCATTGAATTACCATTATCCGATGCCGGAAGAGCAATTGCTCTTGCCGTTGCTAAACAAAGAAAAGACGATCCTAACAATACGATTACGGTCTTTTCTACAAAAAATGCTAACGCCATCGACGTTCATTCTTTGCTTTTTCCAGCAAAAAGAACTCTTTTTCAGGAAGCAGAACAAGGCTATCGTCAATCTATTATAGATTTTGACGAAATTCTCGAAAAACTTAAAAACAAAAGTTCACATGGCCTGCAATTGGTTAGATTTAAAATCGTGGACGAAGATGCAGGTTGGACACCCAGCACCTATAGTTATTATTTGCTTCCTCTTGATGGACATTTGCCACCATTTTCAAGTGAAAATGAAATAATAACTATGGCAGAGAACTTTATTAATGGCGAAACCTCACGCGTTGCTGCAGGAGGAACTGCTTTGGTGGATATTAAAAAGGTGGATGTTGAAGCTTTATTGTCAACTTTGCTCGATTTGCGCTTGGCAAAACAGGCAACTAAAGATGCCATGATTGCTGCGCAGTTGGAATTAGCAGAAGAACGTGCAATTGTTGATGAAACTATAGAAAGCATGTGGGGCGACATTCAACATGCTTCGCAAGACATGCCCAAAACAACAGCACGCGAATTCGATACCGATTGGGGAGTGATATTTATTCATATTCCCGAATCCGGATTAGTGAATATTAAAGCTATTGACATTGATACTAATGCAATTATTATTGGAGCTAAGTTCCGCATTGGACTAGCCAAAGGAACAGGAGGTGCCAAAGGAAATACCAATCAATATGGGGTAGTTACTATTGCTTCGAAGAATTTGGCCGCAACATATCTGAACGGAGAACACGATTTATACGAATCCACTAGCGAACCAATCACCTTAATAGAAGGAGAAACCATCAACGTTACTGTGAAAATGAAGAAAAAAAATCTTTCATAATCAATTTTATTTTTATTTAGATGAAATTTAAAGGCTTGCCCATGGGCAAGCCTTTTTAGTTGACAATGGAAAATTGAGAATTGACCATTTTAAAAAACAAATATTATGATGAATTGGATAATTAAACCATTGCATCTCCCTTCTGATAGGCAAATACTTATCTATTTAAAGCCACTATTCGGAGATTACATTTCTGCCCCGAAGAAAATATAATGTGAAATCATCATCAGCAGAAAAAAATAAGATATTTCAAATGGTGTTGTTTCATTTGCTGTTCTTTATTGCACTTTCAACATCAATAAATGAAAAACATCTATCAAATAAAAGATATTTCGTGCATTTGCGAAACAAAAAACCAAAACCATTAAAAGGGAAAATTTAACCGAAAGAATATTAAAGACACTTGAAAAACTTCCTTCGGATAAAGTCCATGAAGTTACTTGTTTTACGGAATTTGTGTTAAGGAAACATAATGAAGATATGCTTAAAAAAGAAAATAAAAAACCACCAAGCGACTCATAATCATTTGAATTACTAAAAACCGAAGAAGACCTTTATTCTCTATCCGATCTTAAAGAAAGGCACAAAGGGAAAAAGGCGACATCATTTTAGTTGCTTTTCCTTTTACCGACCTCAGTGATAGTAAAAACCATACTGCATTAAAACTAATTGAGGGGGAACTTGATGTTTCAAACAAGCTTGTAAACAGAAATCTGTGTTTGGTTTTGAAACTCGACGATTAGATAATATTTACTTTAATTTCTTCACTATGAATGATTAAGAAAAATACTATTCCCTTCACATCGCCATAAATAAAATTAAAGCAACGCTAGCGCTGAAGAATTCGAATAAAACGGTATTTCTCTACAATAAAATCAGGGCCAATATGGGCACAATCAAACCCACAACAATAAACCACACCCCTCGGCGAGTTAAGCTGTTTTTGCTCTTGGCTATAACAAACAAACCACTGATGGCAACAATTATCATCCCCACACAAAAAATATCGGAAAACCACATCCACCACTTCCCAGGATTGTAGTGAAGGAAATTGACTTCAAAAAAGAAAGGTCGCTTGGTGATTTTTTCCATATAACCTTGTTTCGAGTCCATATTGATGGTTATAGAACCATTATCAATAAAGATTTTCAAAGTGGAAGCATCGGGGAAAAAATATTTTTTGTAATGATTCTCTTCATGATATTGTTTCAACAAATTCATCACCCAATCCATCGTTAGCGTAGATTTGCTGATATCATCCTTAATGGTAATATCATTATAGGTAATGTCGTAGTTCGGGTTCCAATCGGTTTTATGATTCAGGGCAATGCCCGAAGCACAATATATAATGGTCATACCGAAAAAAAAGTATCCTATATCCCTATGAAGAATCCGATTCCACTTACGGAATATCCTTAAACTATTAGAAGCCATAAAATTAAATTAGAAGGAGCTTATTTCTTTTTCAGCTCTTTCAGTGTTTTGCAATTGATAGCATACACCGAAATATAAGTTTTACCACTGTCGGCAAGTTTCTTACGGAAAGCTTTTACATCGGCATAAGGATCTTCAACGGCTTGTTCTTCGCTACCCTTTACGTTTGTTTGACCACTAATGGCTTTGTTTTCTTCGTTACAAACCTTTTGATCTTTGTCGGCAACCATTTTTTTAATGTCAGATTCCCATTCATTAAGATAGTTAGCATCAATTTTTTGATCTTCAACAACGGTTCCTGTAATTTCAACATCTAAACCTTCATATTTAAGATCGAAAGTTGAGAAACTTCCACCTGCATTAATTTTTACGGTTTTTTCGGCATCAGCACCAAATAAAAATAGTTTTTTGCCACTATGACGACAAACATGAGAAACGGTACCACTAACAATAACTTCTTTATTAGCCCACTTTTCGGGAGCCACCATAAAGCTATCGACGGTTAACACATTACTTACTTTGGTAGAATCAGTTGCTTGGTTTCCACAACTATTACAACCAATATTCAAACTGAGAATCAATGCGCTAGCGGCAAAGAAGAAAAATAATTTTTTCATGATAAATTGTTTTTATTATTATTGAGTACAAATGTAAGATATTTTTCGAAATTACACTTTTTTTAAAATTGACTGAAGGCTACTAGTTTAAAGCTTGATGTGTTTTCTAATCACACATCGGGCATTTTATTGATGTCGTGCTTTCTAATAGTCTTCAGCCAAATATTTATTTATTTAATGAGTTGAAAATCTTCATTTCCTCATCCGATTCTTTTGTTTTACCCATTTCTTTATACACAACCGATAAGTTATGATGCGACTGGGCATGCTTAGAATCCATTTCAAGATTTTTCTTCAAAAGCGCAAAGGCTTTATCTGTTTTTTTAATATTCAGATAACAAGTAGCTAAATCGCATCTGACATTTAAGTCTTTAGCGTCTAAAACCAATGCTTTCTCATAATATACAATAGCATTTTCATATTGAGTGGCATCATAAAAGACGTTACCCAAAATAATTATAGCTTCTAAGTTTTCCTTCTCAAGCGAACAAACCTTAGTTAGATGCTCAATTGCTTTATCGAATTGTTTTTCGGCATAATAGTTAGTTGCAAGTGCAAGATGCAACTGCGTATTCAAAGAATCTTTAGCAAGCACATTTTCGTAAAAAGCAAAACTATCGGCCGGAAATACATCGGCTGCCTCCAACTTAGGAGTTTCAACAACTTTCTTTTCATCATTGTTGCAGGCCGAAAACGAAAGTAATAGTGCTAGGCACACAAGTGCACCTGAAAAAAGTTTTTTCCCCATGAAATTAAATTTATTTTATGATTTTAGCATCTTCCATAATTACTTCATAAAAGTAATCGTGACCTAAATCTTTGTTTAAAGCTATTTTACCTTCAAAAGAAACCACGTCGCCAACTTTAACGGTTAAATCAGTAGTAACTGTTAAATCAAATTTACCATTCGATTCGGTACCATCCTGAATATGTATCCAGTTTTTACCCATAATCTCGGGACTAAACTTGGTAACTTTTCCTTTTACTTTAATTGTTTTACCCGAAAAAGAAGCTTTCTTAGCATATAAGTCGGCAATGCTAACACCACCTGCAACAGGCTCAACCTTAACTTCAAGCTTGGTGATAGTTGGTTTTTTTGCTAAAGATGAATCAGCCGACGACATATATTGATGAGAAGGAATCCCAGCCATTTCTTTTTTAGTAAAATCAGAAGTAGTGCTTAAACTATCAAGAAAAAGAACTTCTTTGAAAGTCCTATTAAGTTCCTTACTTGGGAAATCTTTCATAGGAAAACCACCTTTATAATATAATGTTTCACCAATTTTCGATTCGGTTTTTGTAACAGCAGCCCATAAGGTATCGGTCTCTTTAATTTGAGGATTTCCTTTTTCGCTTAAACGAAAATAGGTGTACTGACTAGTTTGAATTATCTCTTGAACAACAACAGTGTGAACACCTTTTTTTAATAATTCAGCTTCTTTCGAATTCTGGTTAGAATTGCATGCTACAAAAGTCATAAATGCAATACTAACAAGGATTAAATAATTTGATTTGATTTTCATGTTTAAATTTTATTTTAAGAATATATATTCTGCAAAATTACTCATATTTTAAAATACATTGAATATCCTCGGAAATTTATTTTCAGGACGCCAATATAATGGTTTCAATTCATGACAAATATCGCCTACAGAATGACATTAATCAAAAACGCAAAATTAGTATTTCAAAGCAAAAATATCCAACATCCTCTGAAAGGTCTGTTTTTATTGATGTTTCAAAAAGAAAAGAGCCAAACTTAGGCATAATTGCAACACTAAATCGAATTGTCAAATTAAAGCGAATTTAAAAGTACATTTTAGTATTTCGTTTTTTTTGTAATATTGCCAAGCGTTTCAACCAAACTACATCATACTTATCACCACTAAAATGAAAAAAGTTTTCAAGTTTTTCTTATCTTCAAAAGCAACACTGATTCTGCTTATCATCCTTGCATTGGCTATGGCAGTTGCAACTTTCGTCGAAGACAAATTCGATACGGTAACTGCCAAAAGTTTAGTTTACAATACAAGATGGTTTGAGGTCTTATTTATGCTATTGATTGTAAATCTATTTGGACATATTAAATCATATCATCTTTTTTCACTAAAGAAACTTGGAGGTATTATCTTCCACCTTGCCTTTATAGTAATGATATTAGGTGCGGGCATTACACGTTATTTTGGATTCGAAGGAAACATGCACATTCGTAAAGGCGAAACAAGCAACATTGTGTATAGCTCTGAGCCTTATCTAATGATTTCATATACCGATAAACAAAACACTCATAATTATGATTTCCCAATGAATATTGGCGCCGTAAACCAAAATTCATTTAACCTCAGCATTCCTTCCGAAGGCAAAGGCAATATTGATATTCAGTATAAAGAAATTTTCAACAATGCTGTCCCAAAAATAGTAGAAAACATTGCAGGTGGGAAAAACATGATAGAAATTTCTGTTGCTACTCCTACAGGATTAAAAACCTTACTAATTAAAAATGGTGAGGTAAAAAATTTAGGCACTATGAATATTGCCTTTAATAACAATACAAATAACGCCATTAACATCATATCGAAAGGAGAAGGAATATTAAATATCACTTCTCCTTTCGATATGATTAAGTCTACAATGAGCGAAACAGAAATAGATACTGTTAAACAAGATTCAGTTGCTGCATTTAAAGAAACCTACGTATATAACACCAATGGGACAGTGTTTTTATTTAGTAAGTTCTATAAAAGCGCTCAAAAACAACTTGCAACTGCAAGTATGGAAGAAGGTGGCAATGCCGGAGTTGATGCCGTTAGCCTAAATGTTACCATTAATGGAAAGACACAACAGGTTGATGTTTTCGGCAGTTCAAATTATGCTGTTGAATATGAAGATTATAATTTCGAAGGCACTACTGTTAAGCTTGGATTTGGCAACAAACCAGTTGAATTACCCTTCTCATTAACCTTGAAAGATTTTGTTTTAGAAAAATATCCAGGCTCCGAAAGTCCTTCCTCCTATAAAAGCGAAGTTATATTGACTGACAAAAGGAGCAATATCACTGAAGATCACAGCATCTTTATGAACAATGTATTGGACTACAATCAATATCGTTTCTTCCAGTCTTCATACGATAACGATCAAATGGGGACAGTATTATCTGTTAATCACGATTTTTGGGGCACTTTAGTTTCGTATTTAGGTTATATACTTTTAGGAATTGGCTTTATAATTACTTTGTTTAGTAAAAATTCCCGTTTTAGCGCTTTAAGAAAGTTCACCTCTGACATAAGAAATAAAAGAAAATCAATAGGCTTAACTATTGCTTTGCTAATAAGCCTAAATGGATTGGTGTTTTCTCAAAACTCTCCCAATAAAGCTGTTGATGTAAAACATGCTGAAAAGTTCGGACATCTGCTAACTCAAACTTTTGATGGTCGTTTTGCTCCCGTACATACTCTTGCCTTGGACTTAATGCATAAGATTTCAAAAAAAGAAAGCTTTAACATTGAAGGAAAAGGAAAGTTAGATGCCATGCAGGCTTTCATCGACATGATGACTGACCCTGAGTTCTGGCAAAAACAGAAAATTGTGTATGTGCCTCAACAAGCAATGAGAGATATCGTTGGAATAACTTCTGAATATGCAGCTTTTGTTGACTTCTTTGATTCAAAATCAGGATACAAACTTGAGAAGAACATTAATGATGCCTTTAGAAAAAAACAATCAGATAAAAACAAATTCGATAAAGAGTTACTCAAGCTTGACGAACGCTTAAACATTTTCAATATGATATTGAATGGAAGTATTTTAAAAGTATTTCCAGCACAAGGTTCAAAAAACAACAAATGGATAAGTTGGGAAGATAAAGAAGCAATGCTTCCACTAACAGGAGCCATAACCGTAATTAATAATGAACTCATGCTTAAAGAGTTTAATTATGCTAATATCATGCAAGCCTATATTTTCGAAGTGGTGAATGCTAAGAATACAGGTGATTATACGAAAGCTAATAAAATAGTTGGCTTTATTGCAGATATCCAAAAACAAAACTCAGATCCTTCTTTGCTCCCATCCGAAACAAAAATAAAAGCTGAAATATTTTATAATGATGCGGATATATTTATTTTACTTAAAAATGTATATGCTGCCATTAGTGTATTACTTCTTGTTCTTGCGTTTATCGAAAATGTAAAATCCAAAAGAAGTAAATTTATTGGATATGCCTTAAACACCCTTACCATTTTATTAGGAATCGCTTTCTTATATCATACTTTAGGAATGGGTCTAAGATGGTATATCACAGGTCATGCTCCCTGGAGTAATGGCTATGAAGCTTTAATTCTTGTTGCTTGGGGTTCATTATTAGCAGGTTTTAGTTTTGCTAAAATCTCCAAACTTACTTTAGCTGCAACTACTTTATTAGCCTTTTTTGTATTAATGACAGCAAGTCATAGTAGTTACGACCCTCAATTGACCAATCTCCAACCTGTTCTTAAATCATATTGGCTTATTATACATGTTGCAACCTTAACCATCAGTTATGGTTTCTTAGGTTTAGGATTTATCCTTGGCCTGATGAATATGTTCATCTATATATTCAAAACAAAAAAGACTTCAATTCATCTCGACCTATTAATAGCAGAAAACTCTCACATCATTGAAATGAATTTAATCATTGGCCTTATATTAGCGACTCTTGGAACTTTTCTGGGTGCAGTTTGGGCAAATGAATCATGGGGAAGATATTGGGGATGGGATGCAAAAGAAACATGGGCACTAATAATTGTTATCACCTACTCACTTGTGATTCACATGAGGTTTATCCCTAAATTCAACGGAAAGTTTGCTTTTAATGTAGCTTCCATTTTAGGTTTCTCTAGTGTTATCATGACCTTTGTAGGAGTTAACTATTATCTATCAAAAGGAATGCATAGTTATGGTGCAGGAGATACTCCAATTTTCCCTTTATGGGCTTGGGGCACAATATTTGCTATCATACTATTAATTATATTTGCAGGAATAAAAGAGAAAAACAATCAACCAAATTAAATTTTTATTATTAACCAAAAACAAAAACTACAATGAAAAAAATGTCAATCGTAATGGCTTGTATGCTGTTCTTAGTAAGTAATGTTTTGTTAGCTCAAAACAAATACGTTGGTGCAGCCAAATGTAAAATGTGCCACATGGCCAAAGGCAAACAGTATCCAATCTGGAGTGAATCGAACCATGCAAAAGCTTTTGCAAATTTAAAAGGTGAAGCAGCCTTAAAAATCGGAAAAGAAAAAGGGATTGCTAATCCTTCTGCTGATGCCAAATGTCTAAAATGTCATGCTACTGCAGCAACTGTTGATGCAGCATTAAATGGCGGAATCACCAATGACGAAGGTGTTGGTTGCGAAACATGTCATGGACCAGGAAGCAACTATAAAGCTCCTGCAATCATGAGAAACAGAGATGCTTGTGTAAGCAATGGTTTAATCCTTCCTGACGAAAAATTATGCTTAAAATGTCATAATTCAGAAAGTCCAACTTTCAAAGGATTTGATTTTGCAACTTATAATGCAAAAATTACTCATAAAAATCCTAAGTAAACAATTAAATCTAAAGTCAGTATGTTTTCAAAAGCATACTGACTTTTATTTTGCCTTAATTATAGATGATTCTATTTAAAATCTATTCTTTTTTTAATAGAATCGCATTCAAAGACCCACAATTTTTTACAAGAAAAAACACCAAATATCATGACCAAACGTATCACTAAACTTCTTATTTTTTTTGTTATATTAATAGGAGTAATCATCCTAGTAAGTTACTTTTTGATTTCTTCGCATTCAGGGAATCCTGGAAATAGGGAGGCTGATACTACTAAGGTTAAAGAAAGATTTGTCAATATTGCTCTTTGCCAAAGTTGCCATAAAAACATTGACACTTTAATTACAAAGGGTCCTCACGCAAAGTTAAACTGTCAGACTTGTCATGGCAGTGGTTCAAAACATATTACCAATCCAACTAAGCATCTATTAGAAAGAACAAACACAAGAGAATTTTGTGGTAAATGTCATGAAAAAAATGCAGCTCATGAAAAAGATACAATCAAGCTAGTAGATCTAACAAAACATAATGTAAATTCTAAATGCATAATCTGTCATAACCCACATAATCCATTACAATTTGGTGGTTCAAATGCAAAAGCAGGAAGCCAAGAAAGTGGTTTTTCATGCAATATGTGTCATGAGAAAATCGATAAATTAAAACAAAAAGGAAAACACAATCCTGTTGCTTGTAAATCCTGCCACGGACCAGGGGTTGAACATATGCAAGCACCTTCTCCTAAGAACATGACAAAACCAAGTAAAAGAGAACAATGCTTAAAATGCCATTCTAATGCCTCATCAAAAGGAGTTAAACAAATTGACAACAAAGAGCATAATCCAGACATGAAATGTGTAGAATGTCATATTGCACACAATCCTTTAGAATTCAAATAAGTTATATTAGAAATTAACACAATCCAAACACCAATTCCATGAAACTTCCTAATACATATTATAATTATATTTCCTATCTTGGGAGCATAATCGCCTTGATTGCTTGGATAACACTGATATTCTTTGTTGTTCAGATTTATTTTTTCGGAGTCAATAATGTTTATTTCGATTTATTTACATTTGTCGTAACCCCAGGATTTCTTGTATTGGGGCATTTGCTTATCCCTATTGGGATGTATCGAACACGAAGGAAACTTAAAAGAGGAATTGAAGTTTCAGGCGATAAAATATTAATGCTAAATCTTAGAGATTCAAAGACCAGAAACGCGATATTAATATTTTCGGTTGTTTCTATCTTCTTTATTATTTCAACTGTCATCGGAAGTTTCAAGGCTTTTCAATACACTGAATCAGTTGAATTTTGTGGAAAATTATGCCATAAGGTAATGAATCCAGAGTATGTTGCATATCAAAACTCACCACATGCGAAAGTAAAATGCGCAGAATGTCATGTGGGAGAAGGTGCCGACTTTTATGTAAAGTCAAAAATGTCGGGATTACGCCAAGTATTTAAATATTCATTGAATTCGTATGTCAGACCTATTGTTACACCAATCGAGAACTTACGTCCTGCCAGAGAGACATGTGAGAAATGTCACTGGCCACAAAAATTTTACACAAATGCGCTTCGCCATGAAAAATATTTTCTTTCAGATTCGGCTAATACACATTGGGATATTATATTAAACATGAAAATAGGTGCAAATCATCAATCATTAGGCTTAACTGAAGGTATTCACTGGCATATAAATAAGGATTTCCAGATTGAATATAAATCAAACGCCAAGCGTGATAGCATTTTCTGGGTAAAGGTTATTGACAAAAAGAGCGGAAAAGAAACTGTTTTCACTGATGCAGGCCAAGGTGTGAAACCAGAGAAGTTAAATGAAGCAGAAATGCGCACTATGGATTGTATGGACTGCCATAACCGTCCTTCGCATGAATTCCATTCACCTTCAAGATATGTCAATGATGTTTTAGCTTCTCCTAATAAATATGCAGCAATTCCATGGATAAAAAGTGCAGCAATGGAAGCTCTCAAAGAGCCTTTTGCTACTACAGAATCTGCAATGTCAGGTATTAAAAACAAAATCATCAAGTTTTATAAAGACCAATACCCCAATCTATATAAAATATATAGTGCCAATATTACGAATGCAATTACTGCAATTACAGATGCGTTTTCTATGAATGCTTTTCCTGAAATGAAAGTTACTTATAGTGTCTATCCCCGTCATATAGGACATCTTGAATCAGAAGGATGTTTTAGGTGTCATAACGATAGATTCAAATCCCCTTCAGGGAAAGTTATTTCGAAAGATTGTAATTTATGCCATACTATAGTTGCTCAAGGAAAAGTTGACAGCATGAACTATGTTGGAGTAAATGGCACTTTAAATTTTAAACATCCTATTGATATCAGAGATGCTTGGAAAGTATCGAATTGTTCTGAATGCCATAGCGATTTGTATAAATAAGTATATTGATTAGGGAATAGCCGTTTCGCAAGAGATTAAGGTTTAAAGCTCTTCATTTTACGGTACCTATTAAATTTTTAAATGTTCAAACAGAAACCAAATTAATTATAAATCAAAAACAAAAATCAATGAAAAGAAAAATTACCCTTTTATTTGTATTAACGGCTTTAATGACAAGCCCATTATTATTTAACCCAGCTGTAAAGGCTCAAACTGCAGGTACATTTACTTGCGTTTATACTACAACAGCAACAGGTGGCTACACTCCTAAGAATTGCTTAGCTGCATGGATAGAAACCAGCGCTGGTACTTTTGTCAAAACCAAATTCAAGTATTGCTCGAGTGGCAACTTGGATCATTTGGCAACTTGGACAGGAAAATCAGGTCAAAATGTTGTGGATGCATTAACTGGTAGTACTCGTACAGCCAATGGCTTAATGACATTAGTTTGGAATGGAACAGATGTTGCTGGAACACTTGTTGCCGATGGAACTTATAAGGTTTGGATTGAATTTGCTTTTGCCTCGAGTTTAACAACGGGTAAAATTGTTCAATCGTTTAGCTTTACTAAAGGCGCTACGGCTGACCATCAGGCTCCAGCTAACCTTACCAACTTAACAGGCATAACAACTGACTGGGTGCCTGCTTCTGGTGCAGGAATTGATAATCTTGAAGCAAAACCTGAATTCACTGTTTCACCTAATCCTGTTACAAACTTAAGTATGATTAAATATACTCTTAAAGAATTTTCTGATGTAACAGTTAGCTTATATGATATCACAGGCAAATTAGTGTACGTGCTTTTAGATGACAATCAAACAGCCGGAAACTACAGTTTACCTATTTCAACCCAAGGAAATCTAAAACCAGGGGTTTATCTTATTAAAATTAATACTGGAAAAACACAACAAACCCAACGCGTTTTAGTAAGCGAATAGTAATTTTAATATTTCACACCAAAAAAGCCGTTGATTCAGTAATCAACGGCTTTTTTGTTATTCTGATACTTCCGAGAAAAACCCAATTTCCTGAAATGAAATGTTTCATTCTTGAGTCGAAATGTTTCATTCTTGAGTCGAAATGTTTCATTCTTGAGTCGAAATGTTTCATTCCTGAGTTGAAATGTTTCATTCCTGAGTTGAAATATCTCATTCTTGAGTCGAAACGTCTCATTCTTGAGATGAAATGTTTCATGACTGAGATGAAAAAGCAATTGCGTTCGGTTTGGGTTATCGCTTTTACTAAAAATGTCAATTTCTTGAGCCGAAATATCAATTGCGTTAAAAGATGTTTCAATTGCGTGAGAGAAAGTTTCAATTTCCTGAGACAAAGAGTCAATTTCCTGAGACGAAAAGTCAATTGCTTTACAAGTAAATTCAATTGCTTTAGTCGAAAAGTCTCTTGCACGAAAATAAATTTCAATTGCAACATATTCGGGCGTCAGGCATGGTCTGAAAAATGTAATGCTTTATGGGAATTTTCAATTGAAAAACCTATTAATAATAAAAACTATAGAATGAAGCTCCTCGCCGCAAGCGGTCGAGGGATCTACAAGGAATAATTATTCTATTCGCTTAAAGAGGCAGCGTATTAAACTCATTTATCTCGACGAGCTATGCTGTCGGGATTAATCCCTTCGGTCATGAAATTGTTCGTTCAACTTAAAATTTTCACCTTACTGTCGCTCGTAATAATTTAGTTTCACGAATAAATAAAAGTTTCTTATGGATATTGTAAAAAACTTTGATTTTGTAAAAATTGGTTCAGTTGATAAAGACGATACCAAAGAGGAAATTCGTGCAAACATTAGTAATGGCTTAGAAAAAATGAAGCTGATTGAACAAGGGGAAATTAAAGCACGCCCCACAAAGGAGTTTTTGAGTGAGCTATAAACTATTAAAAATAAAATCTTTTTTTCATTTATCTAATAAAACATTTTATTATGGCACGCATTTCAGGTATTCAGATAGAAAATGACAGCAAGGGAGTTCCAGCTTACGTTCGTATTGATTTAAAGAAACACAAAGAGGTGCTTACCCTTTTAGAGCATAAAGGAGCAATAGAACTTGAACCGGAAATTAATCCAGGCAAATATATAACAGGCGACGAACTTATGAAAAGTCTAATTCCAAGAATAGAAAAACTTTTTGTAAAATGAAGGTTTATTATTCTGCCTAGGTTGAAGATTACTGGTTTGATTTAATAAAAATATTGCTTGAAAAAAATTATTTTTCAGACATAAATAATGCAATAAAGTATGTTTTAAGGCTCAAAAGTGAGATTGAAAAAACTATTCATATAAAAAACACCCACGGAATTAAAGCAATACGGTCTGCATTATAAAAAATTCTCAATCAGCGATCGCATTACATGGGTTGTCATTTACACCTTCATTGGAAGCACATATTATATCAATTTCATAACAAACAATCATTCAGAAGAAGCCGTATATCTCCACGGATTAGTCTAAATTTATTTTCTAAGACTCCTTAAAAATTAACAGGGTCAACATGACAGCATAGAATGGTGGTGATTAATTTCGTATCATTGAATTATTGAAAATAAAGAAAACCAAATTCAAACCCGGAACCTATCATGTTGAATTCTCTTTAAGCGATTTTGTAACACAAATAAAGATTTTCCATTTCATACGCGGTCGTATGATAGACGTTCAAAATAATTTTGTAAGAGTGGCTGTATGATTGAGATTTGACAAATTTTGGAATTTGTCAAATCTATAATACTATTAGCATTAAAAAACTTTCATCTTTCAGAAAAGGTGGAAGTTTTTTTAGAATATGATAAAAACAAATTAATGTAATTGAAATACATTTTGTACATTTGTATACATTGAATATTAAACCCATGGGAAGCACTAGGAAACACTTTATCCTGAAAAAATCACGGGAAACTAACGAAAAAATCGAAATTAATTTTCTGATTGATTCAGGTGCTGTTTATAGTTTGGCACCAAAAGAGCAATTGGAATCTCTTGGTATCAAAGCATATAAATCAGTTGAATTTGTCTTAGCCGATGGAACCCGAATTACACGGGAAGTCGGAGATGCTTATTTTGAATATAACGGAGAAGGAGGCGCCGCACCTGTGATATTTGGCATAGAAGGAGACGAACCCTTGCTGGGAGTTACCACACTCGAAAGTTTGGGCTTGGTGCTAAATCCTTTCAAAAGAGAACTATTCCCTATGAGAATGCTGATGTTGTAGGAATAAGATTTGACCAATTTGACATTTGTCAAATTTATAAAACCAAAACGAAAGGCTTGCTGCAAGGTGAGCCTTT
>CAIXTV010000041.1 GCA_903922465.1 uncultured bacterium | reverse complement strand
CCCAAATCCAGTTCAAGGGTATCGCCGGCCTCAAGCACAATATCGTCGCTATACGCACTTCAGTGTCGGGGCAATTTTGGGTTTGCTTAATAATTGTCCTGAACAACAAAATATTAGTTCATCACCCACATTATCAGTGGTAAAACAAAATAACTGAATAAGGTTATTACAACAATGCTTATAATATTCATAACAAAACCGGCCTTAAGCATATCTTTCAAGCGTATAAAACCACTGCCAAAAACAATGGCGTTTGGTGGTGTGCCAATCGGCATCATAGATGCAGCGCTGGCAGCAAGCGACATTGGAATGCCAAGCAATAATGGATCAAGGTGCAAGGCATCAGCCAAAGCGGCCAATACCGGTGCCATTACTATTACCTGTGCCGTATTACTCATCAGTTCGCTGAGGAAGATAGAAATTATAACTATCAAAAGCACCAAGGTAAATCCACCGGTTTGGCTAAAACCTGCAAGCCAGTTTCCAACTTGCACTATAACGCCAACTTTTTCGAGTGCAGCGGCAAGAGCAATTCCACCACCAAACAATAGTAATATTCCCCAAGCCATCTTTGAAGTGTCGCTCCATTCTAGCAGCATCTTGCCTTTTTCTACATCTTTCGCCCCATTTGGGATGGCAAACAATGCCAACGCACCAACTATTGCAATCATGTTGTCGTCGAGCTTCACTAAGTTTAGCCCGTTTATAAAATCTTTTGTAATCCATAGAAAAGCAGTGGCCACAAATACGATCAACACCCTTTTTTCGGCAGTTGTAATTTTACCCAACGAGCTAATCTGACTGTTGATCAATAGGTTAGTTTCGTTGCTGCTCTTAATGTGGTTAGGGTACAACCATTTTGTAAGTACAAAATACAAAGCAACCAGCAATACAATTGCTATTGGCGTACACAGTAATACCCAGTCAACAAATTGGATCGTATAACCATATTTCTTTTCAATATAGCCAATAAATGCAACATTTGGTGGGGTGCCAATCGGGGTAGCGATACCGCCAATATTACTTGCATAAGCAATAACGAGCATTATCGCCAAGGAAAAATTAATCATTCCACGTCCGGGTTTTTCATGTTCTTTCATCACAGCTATCACGCTCAGTGCAATCGGGAACATCATCATAGTAGTAGCCGTGTTGCTAAGCCACATGCTCAAAAAGCCGGTTGCAATAATAAACCCGAGAATGATCCTGTCGCCGCTGGTGCCTGTAATTTTTACAATATGCAAGGCAATTCGCTTGTGTAAGTTCCATTTCTGGATGGCAAGCCCAAGCATAAAACCACCCATAAACAAAAAGATAACTGGGTTGCTATATGATTTTGAAGCTTCCTCGAAAGTGCTGATATTCAGTAAAGGGAGCAATACCAAAGGCAACAAAGCCACAGCGGGGATTGGCAATGCCTCGGTAATCCACCACACAACCATAAGTATAGCAACCGCAACGGCCTTACTGGCAACTATATCTAACGCGAAAGGATTGAACAGATAAGCAGAAAGCGATAAAACAATGCCCAAGAAAAATGACAGCCAATATTGGTTTTGTTTAAAAAAATCCTTCATAAAGAAAGTTCGTTTCTGTTTGGGTAATGTTTTTTTTAGGCTGTTAGACTGTTAGGCTTTAGGCTGTTAGGCTGTTAGGCTGTGGAATGTTAGAAAATTGGCAACTAAAGTAGTGCTTATTGGCCAACTAAACTTAACCCAAAATGCTGAACGCAAAACCTAAATCCCAAACCCAAATCCCGTTGTATAGTTGTAAAAATTCTATTCAATTCGTGGTATATCCTTTTATTCCAACCTTCTTTTTTTAAGGAATTCTTGAGCCATTCTACTCTTCAAGCATTTTCCGTAAAACCTTATAATCGGTTTTTCCGGTTCCCAAAACTGGGATTTCATCCATTTCAATGATCTGTCTTATTTTGGCAATTGGAGCAACTCCATTATTTAACAGATAGTTGTTTATCTCATCGAGGTTTATGTGGAGTGTTGTGAATACAACAATTTGCACTGGCGTTGTTTTGTCGGAGCCTTCCACCGCCAATACTTGTTTCTCCTCGCCGCTGTATTTTTCCAGCAATATTTTTTCGATAAACGGCAGGCTGATCATTTCGCCAGCGATTTTTATAAACCGTTTGAGCCTACCGGTAATGAACAGGTATCCATCATCGTCCACATAACCAAGATCACCGGTCTTGTAGTAGGTTTTGCCGTTGATTTCTTCAAACGGATTAAGTGTTTCTTCACCTAAATAGCCATGAAACACGTTTTTTCCCCGCACATAAATCATTCCTGCCTCACCCGGCAGTACCTGTTTCCCAGTCGCCAGGTCAATAATCAGGTGTTCTAAACCTGGTAGAAATTTGCCGACACTGTTCATCTTTTGTTTGTCAACAGGATTGGCGGAAAGTATCGGGGCACATTCGGTAATCCCATATCCTTCCAAAAGTTTGGCATCCGTGGTGAGGCTGTCGAAAAGTTCCTTTAATACCAAAGGCATAGCTTCAGCACCGGAGATAACATAACGAACTGATTTAAAATAATATGCTGATCCTACAGCCATCAACATTTTTAAGAACCCGGGAGTTCCAACCAGCAAATTCGATTTGGTATGTTTCAAAATTTTCAATACTTCCCTTGCATCGGTCGGGTTAGGAGTGTAAGCAACCCTAATGCCCGAAACCAGTGGGAATGCCGTTAGTGCCGTAAATCCAAAACTGTGGAACGGTGGAAGGAATCCAAGAAAAATCGTTTTGTTTTCAATCTTCATCAGTTCAAAAGTCCCGTGCAAATCGCTGGTAATATTGTGGTGTGTTAAAGGAACGGCCTTTGGCAAAGCTTCGCTTCCCGATGTAAAAAGGATTACTGCGGTATCGTTGATATGTTTGTAGTTCAGCAAAAGTTTTGGGAATTTGGAAACAAGCAATCCCTTAATTTTTGAGGCAATACCGATTTTTGGGATTTCCTTTTCAAGCAAAATCAGTTTTGATTTGATACTTTCAGGTAATTGTTCTTCGATTTTTTTTATAAAGCCGTCGGCAGAAAGAATCACTTCAACACCAGCAGTTTCCGTGCAATGTTCCAGCACTTTTTTCCCAACAGTCCAGTTAAGCATTACCGGGATTTTTCCGGCCAAATATGTGGCTATAACCAGTAAGGTTGTGCTTTGTAAAGCAGGCAACATAATTCCGACATGCTGGCCTTTCACCTTCTTTTTAATGAGTTCCGCCACAACTGCAGCTTTCAAAAGGAAGGTTTTCCGGTTGGTCGATCCCAGCATGGCATCATAAACAAAGTACTCCTTTTGATTGTTTGTGAAAGTATCCAGAAACTGCCAGAGGATATTTTTTTCAGGATCAACGTGGATAAAACCCGATCTGGATAAATTTGGATCAAGATAGCAGGGTTTTAAATCGGAACTTGTGCTAAATTGCCCCAAAACCACCAGACATAAATCGCCAATGGTTTTAATTCCATTGATTTCGGGAGAAGAAAACCCCTTAAACTGATTTTCAAGTTCGGAAACAATTTCGACAATATTGAGAGAGTCGGCACCCAAATCCAAGACAAGATTTGAATTCAGGGCAATTTGGTCCGAATCAATGTTTAAAACCGAAGCAACGATGCCTTTTACCTTTTCTAATGTGTCTTCTGGAATCGTTTCGGCATCGGTTGGTAAAGCCAGATCATTTACATCCTCTGCTGAACCAGTAATCCTTTCGGCAACTTTTCTTTTTATTTGCGGTAAATAGAAAATGTGCTTCAGGAAAAGTACTTTTTCTTCTCCATGCAAATTATAAAAATCTTCCAGAAACGTATTAAATGGTTTTTGTCCCAATAATACCTTTTCCTTAGCAATTTGGGTAATATCTTCAAATTCGATGCTGACTGAACGTTTGGGCAGAAAGAATAACAGATTTGCCAGTACATAAAAAAAACCTTTCAACAATTGGACGAAAAAATTCGGCGATTTTCCGGACTTTGCTTTCGAAAACATGCTTCCCCATAAGCCAGATATGCGTACACCAACAATCTGAACATTTTCAGGGATTTTTCCAACAATATGAAAAGCCGACTTCTTATTGAAAATTTTCTCATAACCCTGCCCAGCGATCTGTCCGCTGGGATAAATCACAATATTATTGTTATGTCGTAAACCTTTTAAAACCGAGCGGGTAATTAATTTTAAAACATTGGTATCGCGGCTACCCCTATCAAGATCGCTTACCCGCACGGCCCCCAATCGTTTAAAATACCACTTTGCCACAGGCATATTGAAGTATTTCTCCGACATTACCGGAGTTGCAGTTGAGAACCGATGGATTTGGCTTAATAAAATGACAGGATCAATCAGTGCCTGGTGGTTGGGCAAAAAAAGCACAGGCGAATTGTTTTGTAAATTTTCTGATCCTTTGATTGAAATCTTGTACCGAAAACGAAGTAGCAGCCTGATTTTAAAGGCTAAAATCTTCGATACAAGAACAATGAATGAGCCTGTTTTTTTCATTTCAATTTATCTTTACAAGCCAAATGTACAAAATTTTGGTAAATTGATATTAGCTTCAAATAATTAAAAATATTTAGCTTAGTATATGATGCAACATCTGAAACTGATTCAAATAAAAATAGTAGTTTTATCCGTTCAATAATCTCAGTGTATGAAAAGACCGATTTTGCCAATAAATTCCCCAAAAGTTATCAATGCCTGGTGTTCGTACGATATCGCCAATTCCGCCTATATCCTGAGTGTGAATACCGTTTTGTACCCAATATTCTATGAGCAGGTTACCCAAAAAGCTTTTGGCTCCGAAATGATACAGTTCATGGGCATGAACATTAAAAATACCGTTTTGTACGAATATGCCATTGCATTGGGCTACTTTTTGGTCATTTTAACAACCTTATCTTTATCGGGCATTGCCGACCTAGGTGGGTATCGAAAACCGTTTATGCGCTTTTTTACCATATTAGGTTCCTTCGCCTGCATTGGATTATACGCATTTACCGGTGCCAATATTACTTTGGGCCTCATTCTTCCCATGCTTGCAGTTTTGGGGTTTGCCGGTTCCCTTGTTTATTACAATTCCTTTTTGCCCATTATTGCCACTCCCGACCGCCACGACCGCATTAGCGCAAAAGGATTTTCGTTTGGTTATGCCGGCAGTATGCTATTGCTGATTTTCAATATTTTTTCATTGCAAAATTATCAGTTGTTTGGATTTTCCGACAGTTTGGAAACCATCCGTTTTTCGTTTATCGAAGTTGGCATCTGGTGGTTGGCTGTGTCTCAAATCTCATTTTACTATTTGCGCGAAGAACGTAAAAAAGTTCAATGGGATGCAACTGTCCTCACAAGGGGATTCCATGAAATGGTGAAAGTATTCAGTTATATCAAAAAACATAAAGCGATGTACCGTTTTCTGCTTTCCTTCTTCTTTTTCAGTATGGGCGTGCAAACCATCATTATTGTGGCTTCGCTTTTTGGCAAAGTGGAATTAGGAATCACTGATACCATGCTGATCATGACAATCCTGATAATTCAGGCCGTTGCGATTCTGGGAGCGTTTATTTTTGGAAGGGTTTCTACCCGTTTTGGAAACAGGACTTCGCTGTTGTGGATGCTTGCCATTTGGGTATTTGTTTGTATTTCAGCGTATAATGTGCAGGATGATTATCAATTCTATGTTCTGTCGGCATTGGTTGGTTTGGTGATGGGTGGAATACAGTCGCAGGCACGCTCAACCTGGTCGAAATTAATACCTTCTGATTCAACAGATTCGGCTTCCTATTTTAGTTTTTACGACAGCACCGAAAAATTGGCCATTGTAATCGGGATGCTCGGTTTTGGCATTATTGAACAAATAACCGGCAGCATGAGGAACAGCACCTTGTTGCTGTCCTTGTTTTTTGTTGTTAGTTTTCTGATAATTGCATTCACAAAATTGAAGAAAGAGGAATCGTTAGCTGCATAAAATCTCCTGAATATTATAGTAAAATTTGGTTTTGGAGAAATACTATATGGCGAAACTGCAACATCTGTGATTTCCTTCTATCTCATTTCCTTCTTTACTTAATTGACGGAAATAAAAAAAGCCAGCGGGATACACTGGCTTTTAAGTAATACACTACCCTGATGAAATATCTAACATTTCCATACTTATCGATGTCATACAAGTTGTTGATTTTATTCAAAGAACGGGTATTTTGAGATAATTCAATGTACGGATTTTATACACGTAAGTGTACATTGACCTTATACGACAACCATATTATACCCTATAGGGTGCAATATTGTGCTATTTGTAATTAATTATACCCGTAAGGGTGTATTTCAATGAAATTGTATTATATTTGTACCCGAAAGGGTATATATTATGACTTTAAGTGAATTTGTAAAAGAAAAAAGGCGACAAGCCAACCTTACTCAGCCTGAATTATCAGAAAAAGCTGGTGTAGGGCTTCGCTTTGTCCGTGAACTCGAACAGGGTAAAGAAACGCTACGATTAGATAAGGTCAATCAGGTGCTGCAACTTTTTGGCTATGAAGTGGGCGCTTTACCATTAACCCGAAAAACTCCGTTGGATGAGAAAAGCTGAAATAAAAGTATACGATAAAACTGCAGGCTGGCTCACTCAGGACGAAAATGGGTATCATTTTCAATACGATAAGGTTTTTCTTGAATCCTCTGTTGCCGTGCCGATCAGTGTTACTCTGCCACTACAGGAAAAGCCTTTTGACAGTAAGGTGTTGTTTCCATTCTTCGATGGGCTTATCCCTGAAGGTTGGCTACTTGATATCGCCGAAAAAAACTGGAAATTAAATCCGCGTGATCGCATGGGCTTATTATTGGCCTGTTGCAGAGATTGTATCGGGGCTGTAAGTGTTCACAGTGTAATTGGGGAGGACAGTTTATGAAGAGATGTTTATATTGCTACGGATTGTTAGAAAAAAACGAAGTAGATTTCCATTCGGCCTGCAGTAAAAAGATATTTGGCCAGGTAACTCCTCCTGTAGTCAATTATCTTGAATCCCAAATGGAGGAGTTGGCTATACAGGTAGTTCGTAGCCAGATAGCAGTCACTGGTGTACAACCCAAAATATCACTGGGTTTGTCACCAGGTACAGGAAAGAATGAACCAAAACGCTTTACAATTGTAGGTCTTTGGGGCGGTTATATTCTAAAACTACCAACACTACAGTATAAACAATTACCTGAAGTTGAAGATCTTACTATGCACCTGGCTGATATTGCAAAATTAAGGGTGGTACCACACACATTGATACGCCTTCAATCAGGCAACTTAGCTTATCTGACAAAAAGAATTGATCGTGACAAAAAGAATAAACTGCACATGGAAGATATGTGCCAGATAACAGAACGATTAACTGAGGATAAGTACCATGGTTCATATGAACAAGTCGCCAAGGCTATATTGAAGCACTCTGCCAATCCCGGATTGGATGTAATTAATTTCTTTGAACAGGTATTATTTTCTTTTCTTACCGGCAATGCCGATATGCATCTGAAGAATTTCTCCCTGATCCGTCAACCGGGAATTGGCAATATACTATCCCCGGCTTATGATATGGTGGCCACAGTACTTGTAAATCCAGCCGATGATGAAGATATGGCATTAACATTAAATGGCAAAAAGAAAAAATTAAACCGGAAAGATTTCAGTATTGCTTTCACGTCTTTGAACCTTGATGTGAAGCAACAGGAAAACATCTTTAAGAAAATGGAGAAATCCAAAGATAAATGGATGGAGTTCATAGATATCAGTTTTTTAAACACTGACTTTAAATCTTCATACAAAAATCTCATTAGGGATCGCTTTTCCAGGCTCCGGTTTTAAACTGTTAATTACTACAGTTTTTGTAGTAAAATGCAATTCTTAAAAATGATTTATGTCTGATAAACTAAAAATCTTCAAATCCCTGTTCAGGGGAAGAGAGGATGTGTTTGCCATCAGGTGGGAAAAAGGAATTAAAAGCGGCTATATGCCAGCGTATCAATTTGACCCTTATTTCTATCGCTCACATAAAATCAAAGGAGGCAATTTTAATGATTTTCCGGATAAATCGTATCTGCAATTCAACGATGAACAAATTGAGAAACATTTAAATGGAAATCACCAGGCGGGTATTTATCCGTTATTACCAGATAATACATCCTGGTTTATAGTGGCAGATTTCGATAAAGAAAATTGGATTGAAGAATGCCGCACATTTATAAATACTTGCAGACAATATGATATTCCGGCTTTTCTGGAAAGGTCGCGCTCGGGTAAAGGTGGTCATGTCTGGATATTTTTCGACCAACCATATCCGGCCTTAAAAAGCAGGAAAATAATCCTTTCATTGTTAACACAATCAGGCATCATTTCACAGTTTGATAAAAACTCAAGTTTCGATCGCTTATTCCCAAATCAGGATTATCTCTCAGGCAAAGGTTTGGGTAATTTGATAGCTCTACCTCTTTATAAGTCCACATTTGACCAGGGAAATAGCTGTTTCATTGATACGGAATCACTTACTCCTTTTAATGACCAATGGCAGTATCTTGCTGATATTCAAAGATTATCAATAATAAAATTAGATGAACTTTACAATAAATTGATTGAGAGCGGAATTGAAATACCTCATGAAATCCATTCATCATCAAATCTTTCCATTAAACTCAATAATGCACTTCAGATAAACCGTGGAGCAATTCCGGTACTTTTGAGTAATTTCATTAAAGAAGAATTGAATTTCAGCAATTCTGAATACATCATTAAAAAGAAAGTCGGAAAGAATACACACGGAATTGAGCAGTATTTTAAATTTATAGAAGAAACAAGTACTTCAGTAATCATTCCTAGGGGTTTTACAGGAAGGCTCTTGCGTTTTTGCAGAGAAAATAAAATCGAATTTGTTTTTGAGGATTTACGCAAGAAACATTCTGCTGTTTCTTACCTATTTAATGCGGTTCTGAGGGAACATCAGGTATCAGCAGTCGCGGCTACTACAAAAAAAGATATGGGTGTAATTGTTGCCCCACCAGGTACAGGCAAAACCATTATCGGACTTAGAATTATTGCAGATAAACAGCAGCCTTCCCTTATCATTGTTCACCGGAAAACACTTATGGATCAGTGGGCAGAAAGGATAGAGGCTTTTCTGGGCATTCCATTACATGAGATTGGAATAATCGGGCAGGGAAAATTAAAAATCGGTAATAGAATAACCATTGCCACTATTCAAAGCCTGTCAAAAGAATTGGAAAAACCTGAAAACAAAACATTAATGGATGCTTTCGGAACCATAATTGTAGATGAATGCCACCATATTCCTGCTGAGACTTACAGAAAGGCAATTTCTAACCTGAATAGCTTTTATTTGTATGGTCTCACTGCAACCCCCTTCCGAAAGTACAATGATGGCAGACTGATTTTCACACATTTAGGTGAAATTATTTCAGAAATAAAACATCAGGATATCAGTTTCGCTCGTCAGGCTAAAGTTATTATCAGGGAAACTGATTTTGATATTCCATTTAATTCAAAAACAGATCAGTTTGAAACGCTTTCCAGGATGCTAGTCCATGATTCAGCACGAAATAAACTGATATTGAAGGATGTAACAACTGAATTGAAATTAGGGAAGAGAGTTATAATTATCACAGAAAGAAAAGAACATATTGATTCGCTTTATCAGTTCCTGAAACAATCTTTTGAGGTTGTAGCATTAAGTGGAGAAGATTCAGAAAGTAGTCGTGCCTTAAAATGGAAAACACTCCAATCCGGTAATTACCAGGTTTTGATAACTACAGGCCAATTCTTTGGAGAGGGAACCGATTTACAGAATGCGAATTGCCTGTTTCTTGTTTATCCTTTTTCTTTCCAGGGAAAGCTGATTCAATACATCGGCAGGGTTCAACGTTCAGAAGTCACTCCAACTATATACGACTACCGCGATTTGAAAATAGACTACCTCAACAAGCTTTTTCTGAAACGGAACACCTGGTATCGGAAAATAGAAAAACAAGCCACCTTATTTGATGATCCGGAAGAAGAAGTAATTCCGGTTAGCAAAGAAATCCTTCTCGTAGATAAAAACATAGTTGTACCAATTGAAAGCTTAGATTTCAGATATGGTGGTATTGCATTTAAATATGAAGCACCCGGGCTAAAAGCATATTTAGAATTTGAGATTGAGAACGAAGCATTACGCCCTGAATTTGAAGTGTTAAAACCTTATTTTTCAAAAATACTGCAATCGAAAAATGTTTCAGTTACTATACATGCTGAATTTGAAAATAATGCAATTATTTCACAATTAGCAACTTCTGCAGATATTGATAAACTCAACAGGGAAATTATTGAGGGAGTTCGATTCCGCTATTTTTCAAAATCCTTTTTAGTTGGATCGATTAAAAATGGACCCAAAGAAAATATATTGGATGTCAAGCAATTACAATCAGGCAATCAACTTTATAACTCCGGTGAAGAATTATTGAATGATCTTCTGAACAGGAATCATTACAAACATTCCATGTCTGTCCGGTATTTAGCAGATCGTCATGTCGCTAAGCTGCTCAAAATCCGATTTGTTCTCAATCCTTTTTCATTTGTTTTCCTGCTCACTGGTGACGAACAGTTCCATATCATTTTGGAAACATTAGATACCGAAGAAGCTACATACCTTTGGCATTTTGATAAAGCAACTAACTCTCTGCCAATGATATTGAAAGAAATTGATAACCATTTAGCAATCATTCATAACAACGGCAGACAAGTTTTTCTGGATTCAACTCCCGCATATTTCAGCCGGATTTTACATGATTATACTGACGAAAAAAAAGGTTTTATAAAGTGGAAAGATATTTTGGAAGAAAGACTGGCTTAGTATTGAAATTATGAAGAATACTCCCTTAAATATATTTCCCAAGGGTTTTTATCAATGCCTTAAATCGGCAATATCTAACTCCTGAAATGAACCAATTGTTTCGTCTAATATCAATGTATTGCAATGGGTATAAAAACGAAATCCCCACCAAAAATGATGAGGATTATCGGGTAGTAGCCAAGATGGTTCAATTATCTAACTTTGAATTGATTCAGGATATCGCCAAAGTTGTAGATTATATTGAAAGATGTGATTTATTATAATTCAACTTTAGTTTTTACCATTCTATAGCTGGATTATCATTTGCCGCCTCTATTGTATATAATCTTGTTAGTGTGAGTAGGGTCAGGTTTTGTTGTTCATTATTAACGGCAATGTTATATTCATTTACGAGTTCAAGGAATTTTTGAAAATGGCGATTAAGATTTTCCCTTCTAATGTCTCCAATACTATTATTAAATATTAATCTTGCACCATCTACTGGTACACCATCAACATAGTGTTCAGCCCTCAATTCGGAAATAAAATCCATGACATTAAAAACCGCAAACATATAGGAGCCACTTCCAAAATGCTCTAAAAGCCTTACATCATTAACTGATAGTTTTGATGCATACTTAGCAAGAATATTCTGGAATCGGTCCCCATTTTCCACCATCTTTTCATTGATATACTTTGCATATGTTTTATCATCTGAGAATATATTGTTAAAATTAAAAGTGGTAACAGCCTCATAAAATTCATCCGATATAAAAAAAGCTTCAAGAGTTTGGAATCGACCCATGACTACAGCATAGTTATTGGATTGTTCCCTAAAAATCAAATACCACATATGAAAATAAGCATGAATAGGCATCCTACAAGTTCGAATTAGAAGATTTCTAAAAAAAAGCTCATTCTTCTTAGTAATAAAGGCATAAATGCGATCAACTAATGTAACAGTTATTCCTATACCTAATAATTCAGTAAGAAAATTGAGTCTAAAGTCTGGATCAAAGACTTTATCTCCGAATATCCAAACAAGAAGAAAAGCTGAGATTATCCAATAATACATGAATATTCTTCCCTGTACTTCAATGGTTTTACAAATATGTATTTTAATATTCCACACTATCCAGCCAAACAGTACCCAGCAAAGAATTATAGTTACTAACCAGAAAAATGCATCTGTAGAGTTGAGTAAAATTAGTGTATTCATATTTTTTTGCTTTAAACATTTTCATAGCCCTTAACATTATTAAGCGAAATTAAGTGTGCTACAGATTTAACCTACTTTGGGTTTTAGTTTTATAAATAATGTTAGCAAATTTATAACTAAAATTGATGAATCTCTGATGTTTTATATGCTCAATGTCATTGCACGTTAAAGTGTCAAGAGATGATTTAGGATAATCCTTAAAAAACCTCATGCTAATTGTCCAGAAATGGTTTATAGGTACATACTATTCGTCCCAGAACAATAAATGCTCGTTATTTCCGAAATTTCAGACTTCTATCCGTTTTTTTTATCCAAAATTTCACTATATTTTTGTGTAGCAAACACTGGGCAATAAACCCTTTGGTTTTTGAAATTGTAAATGCTTGATATACTGGAGCATTATAATGCGGCCCCGACTGGGCGAAAATCATCAGTTTTATGCCCACCTAAACTTATATTATGGAAGTAGCCATTTATGCAAGAGTAAGTACAACTGGTAAAGGTCAGGACACGGAGAACCAATTAATAATACTCAGGCAGTATTGTATTAAAATGGGTTATACGGTTTATGGTGAGTATATAGATCATGAATCTGGAGGCTCAGCTACCCGACCTCAATTTTTAAAAATGTATGCAGCCGCCAGCAAGCGTAAATTCGATATGGTTTTATTTTGGTCGCTGGATCGCCTAACACGTGAGGGTGTTCGGAAAACGATTTACTATCTACAACAACTGGAGGATAATCATGTGCTTTATAAGTCCTATACTGAGCAATTTATTGACTCCAGCGGGGTTTTTCGTGATGTGGTTGTGAGTTTGTTGGCTGTTATGGCTCAACAGGAAAAAATTCGTTGTAGTGATAGGGTCAAAGCTGGATTATCCCGAAGCCGAGCAAATGGGCGGATTGGCGGTCGCCCAAAATTAACATCTGAGCTCACAGAGCAGATTAGTGAATTAAATTCATTGGGGTGGTCAATGAGAAAGATTGGTGAGAAGTTGAAAATTTCCCATCGGACGGTCGGCAACTATCTAAAAAATTAATTAAGTGAATGCGGCCCTTGGTCTTTTAGTGAATCTGATTAATCGATAAGGTCAAATACTCCATCCCATACTCATCGAGATGCACACTTGTAGGCTCCATTTTGGGAATATAATTATAAAGATCAAGAACATAATACTCCAGCCTCTGGTTCAATAAATCCTCATCTTCTCCTGCTCCCAGAATCTGAATTATGCTATTGTTGATTCGGCTGAATATTTGACTATCATATTCCAGAATATCTTCATCTTTAAAGAATGAATTTTTTATCAGAAATTCAACAACCCGTTGAATTCTACTATAAAGTTCCAGTGCCTGTCTTCTTGCTATGAGAGGATCATTGTCATGTTCATACCATTCATCAACACCGAATTTGAAATCATTATAAATGAAATTGAACACCACCCTATAGCCGTATTGAAAAGCAGGTAATGGGTCACTTTTTTTGTATTTATGAAAATAACATATCACATATGTATATATTAATTATTAAATCAGGTTTTTATAAAGTTTTAGCGGAATTTTTTTTTCTGAATGGTCTTTATTAATTTCACGGGGCCGTATTTGTTGAACACTTAAACCTCTTGAATATGAATAGAAGAATAGTTTTGTTTTATTTGAAGCTGAAGGTGATCATTTTTACCATATTCATTGTTGGAATACCGATTTTGCTTACGCTTTATATTGATTATTGGATCACAATCCTTGTGACGGGAGATTCCTTAACAAAAGGCATCTACTCTTTGGTCGATTATCCTGTTTGGCAAATAATCCTTTATCTTTTTATACAATGGTGTGCTCTAATTTTTATTGGATCAACACTTTATCATACTTTAGTAATAATCTATCGGAATCGTGATTTTTTTAAAATGTAACCAGAATATGAAAAGATATATTAAGTTGAACTGGCAGGGTGAATACAGTGATGAACCTTTACCTCGAATCCTTCAACTGGACAAGAACGTTGAAAATGATGATGAACTGAAGTTGATTCTTCAGGCACGAGGTCAATGTAAACTCAATTCGATCAAGGAATTCGTGCCCAAACCTCAAATGCTGATTCTATACCTTGATATATCTCAAGGACAAGATTCGCCTATGTTAAAGCTAATGTTATCTGATAATTGTTGCGAAAAAACTGATGATAATAAATGGGCTGTGCTAAAATCCTTTGGACTTCGAGAGGAATCACAACTGATTTTCGATAGTGTGCGTTGCTTAGGCTACGATAGTATCGTTCAAGAAGATAATAATAATCTTTATTTTCAAGAGTTTGTAACCAATTGTCAAGGTCAATTGAATTCGGTACTTCAGCTAATTGCAGGAATTGTTCGAACGGCAAATTATTATTCATCTGAAGATTTAACAAAAAGTGAAATTTCAAAAAATTAATTTTTTTGCGACAAAAAAAAAATTGGCAACGGCATTTCGGCTTTGAGCTAAAAAAATTAGGCGAAATTTGGCTTAAATTATTGGTACTGACAAATACCTCATCAAGCCATTCTCAGTATCGATATAATAGATTGTATCACAGGGTAAGGGGTGCCTTCTGAAAAACGAATTTCAGAATATAACATATATTCATGGTGACCATTTTTTCGAATGAGCTCCATGATTTCATGTCCGAAATATAAGAGCCTACTTCTTTTATAAGGGTAGGCTTTTTTTAATAAAAATTCGATTTCGAACTAAATCTGTTTTCTGGTAATAAAGCTATTTTGTAAAATTAGTTTCAATTATAAATATCGCTTAGCTCCAAATTAAGCAGTTTAATGAACAATTTTATCCCTATCAAATGCGGCCCCCACCTGAGCTCTTATTTCATGTTTAAATGGCTTATGTGACATGTAATTATTAGATTAGATTCAGTTTTTAGAAGATATCCTTGAACATGTATCGTCTGTACTTCTCCAACAGCACATCATTTACAAATTGATCATTATAATAAAACAATTCAACTTCGAGCGGTAAACCTTTAAATGACATTGGTTGACCGCTTTTGAATATTGTTTCAAATCCTTTCACTTTATCCCTTGGGTTATCCTGACCTAACTTTAAGCCTTTAGGATCGATAAATTTAATAATGTATTTATCGGATTGTTTGAGCCAGAAAATGAAATCAGGATAGAAGTTGGAGTATTCACCTTTCTCAAAATTGAAGTACGGTATTTTAATATCGTCAACATTTTGTACCAGTTTTGAAAAATACCACCATTCATACTTATCCAACTCTTTGCCTTTTTCATTTTTAGCATATGACACCAGCCTTCTGTAAAAATCAAGTTCACTATCAACTGAAATTATATTCTGAAAAAGATCACTGAATGTAGGATTTCCCAATAATACTGGGTTATAGAAATGCTCCATCAGAAACTGCCGATCAACTTCAGGTATTCGAATATTTTGTTCAGCTTTTTGTTGTTGTTCGAATTTTTCAAATTCAAACTCCATTTGATGATAATCAATCTTGCCTTCTTTGAAATCCTTTGCTATATCTTCTTTGCTTTTGTATCGTTTCACAATAACATCGGCAATTAAATTGTGAAGTGTTAGGATTTCATGCTGCTCCAATTTAGTCTTAACTTTCAAATAATGATTGATATCACCATTTGCACCATCTATTAAATTTCTAAATAATTTTACCCGTTTAGGTTTTGTGAAGAAATGAAAGTCTATGGCTTTTAGCAATCGTTCAGGCTTTTGATTTGTAACTGAGCCCTCAACAAAATTGCTCGACTCATTCAATTTCCTGATTGTTTTGAAATGAATGTTGTGTTCTACAAGTAATAATTTTGTTCCAGCTTCGGCAGCATAGCTTTGAACTGAAGCTAATTCAGTGGCAGATATTTTATAACGGTTAGGGTTCAATTCATCTAATTCTTCATACTCAGGCACTGGCAGATCAACATTTATTAGGGTTTTTCCAATACCATCTACTTTTTTCCATTCTTCTTTTTCTATGCCGCTACTTATGTTTTGTAGAATTGCTCCAACAGTTTCTTTATTAGTCGAGAAAACAAATACACTTTCAACCGATTGGACTTTGGATGATAATTGTTGTATTTCATCAACCGTGAACAGTTTTTCTTTTTCAGGCAAATAATCAAAACGGTTCCGCATGTTAGGTAGCGGTTCCACTCGGACTCCTCTGCCTATTGCTTGTAGTACAAACTTCTGAGCTTCACTTACTCCAATATTTATAAAATTAATTACATTGGGTCTGTTACTGTCCCATCCTTCAGAAAAAATACGGCTACCAAGTAATATATTAATACTGCTACTGGGCGAGTTCAAATCATCAAAGAAACTTTTACTAACAACTTCTTTGCTGGTAACAAACCCTTCTAAAATGTTACTGTTCCATTTGGTGGCATCACTGGCTTTGAGCAAGGCAAATGGTTTACCATTAGCGGTCGAGAGCTGAAAGGCTAATTCATCTTTAGTTTCACACTCAATTACCTCGATACTGCCAGTACCCGTAGCATTAAAAATTAACTCTTTAATGTCGTTGAATGAAATATTACTTAAAATATTGAGTACGTTATCATTGATCTTGCCACTACTAAATTCAAATTTTCTGAACTTTTCATCTCTCAATTCTGCCAACAATTCCTGTTTAGCTCTAACAATATCAATACTGCTATTGCCTGCAATTCGTGCAAGCTCCTGAAAGAAAATTTTCAGATCGGCATCTACTGTGTTTACGGTATTAGCAATTGTTAGCATTAATGGATTATGATACATTCCATTTTTAATTCCATCAATTTCCAGCTTGGCTTTTTTAATTACAGCAAATGCTATTAATGATTTTAATACTATGTTTTGCTTATCATCGTCAGTGAATTCTGTTGCTGTTTTGCTATTAGGCTTGAAGTTTTTAAATTCCTGTTGTGTTACTTTTAAGTGCTTTCCGTATCCTGCTGTAATAAACTTCTCTAAATTGAAATTGAATACTGTGGTAGCTTTATCTATAGCATCAGTAAAGGTTGCGGAGAAGTTAAATAAGAAGCCGTTTTTAGCCAGAACTGTATATATGCTTTGTTTGATACTATCTCCTGTAACGCCCTTATGTGCTTCATCCAGCAATACATACCAGCTCCCGTATTGATACCCATTATCATCGGTTCCATGTAGATAATTGTTATAAAGGGTCTCGTTAGCTGTATCAACACCTAAATGTTTTATGTTAAATGAGTTGTAATAGAAAACGGTTAATCGGTTCTCTTCGTACAAATTGGGTTTACTCCGCTTGTATTGCTCCCAATCTTTCAGCTCTCGAAGTTCTATTTGTAAATCATTTTTCTGATTAAAAATGTTAACCTGTTCTTTTATCTGAGCTAAAATTTTTGGTTTAGGAGCAAGTATAAGAATATCATTCTTAGGGATACCACCTTCTTCTGGTAGCAATTTGCTTAGTTGAAATAATATTTCAATCAACTTTACCATTACCAGCGTTTTTCCGCTGCCTGTAGCCATCCAAAAACTGGCTCTATTACATATCTGCTCAAATGGTAACCTGTCGTCTGTTGTATCGAAATGCTTTTCTAATAAACTAAAATTTTCTTTATCATTATTCTGATCTTTAATTATTGGCAGTTTATCTCTCACATCATAATAACCATATGTGGTTTGATATTTTGTAAGCAATGCCAGTTTACCCTGAGTAAAATATAAGTGCAAACAATTCATTACACTCTGTAACGCCTGCTGCTGGTATGGAAATAAATTTATCTGCTCCCCAAACCGCTCTAAATCGATAAAACGATAGCTGTCGGGTAGTGATTTATCTCTACAGAATTGTTCTAATAATATTTCCTTATTCATAATTTACTCTTTGCTTTTCCACCATAATAAACTGCGATAATGATCTCTGAAAATAGGATCATCATAACGCATATTGGCGAATACAATAAATGTATCATCCTCAAATAGTACTTTCTCTTTACTAATGTTTTTAATGCCTTTGCCACTAATATTGCTGATAGTTTCAGCGATTGCCGCTTCATCCATTTCTGTATAAAGATTCTGAAAATGAACTTTTACTTCTTCTTTTTCCTCATCGATCACAAGTGCATCAAGCAGCTTATCACTGTGTTTAAAAGTATAATATGCTATTTGTTCCAATTCATTTATACTGCCATCAGAGTTTATCCATTTGGGGTTATAAGCTGCACGTTGTAAACATTCCTCATATTGCTCGAGCTCAAAATATTTGAAAAAACCACCACCTTTCCAGTTTACATCATCATCTCTTGAAATCCCTGATTTTTCACCAGCTAAAACTTCTTTTAGACGAGGCAAATCATAAGAGTAAAAATGATCACCAACTTCAATACCAATCCATTTTCTGTTAATTTTATGAGAAACGGCAATTGTTGTAGCTGAGCCAAGAAAATAATCTATAACCCAGTCACCTTGATTTGAAGAAAATTGAATGACTCTTTTTAATAATTCTTCTGCATTTTCAGTAGAAAAATTACTTCCAAATGCATATCCTTTTAAATCTGTCCATGATGTATCAATCGGAGTTTCTTCTGTTTGTAGATATTCAGGAAGTCCTTTCATTTTGTTCCCATTCATATCAGTATAGTCAATCTCACTATTGATGCGTAAGCGTTTTAATTCTACTAATTTAAATATTCGATCCTGTGTAAATGTCCAATGTCGACCCTTCGGTGGCAATAATTCCTGACCTTCTATTATTCTGGCTTGAGTGGCAAGTTTGCCATTTGTGTTTATAATATTAGCCTCAGAATATAATTTTGACTCTTCTTCAGAAATTGGAGAAAACCGAAGACCTGGTGAGCTCATTGGCCTCCAACTTGGTTCCATTTCACTTCCACAAAATGTGCATAATCTACCTCGGTAAATTTTATTAGGAATATGCTTTTGTGTGTTTGCATAGTAGAATAAACTTTCCAGCGCAAAATTTAATCTTGAAAGTTCATCAAGTTGTCTTTTAAAACGATTTACAATAATTTCATTTCGAAAATTAACAGAACCGAATTTTTGGTTTAATAAGTTTCTAACTAAATAATTGCCATTATAATCACACCTAACAAAAGTGCTACCTTCATCCATCATTAATAGCTTCGAAATTTCAAGCCGATTTTCAAGAATTGTCAACCAAGTAGAATCTTTATAATTTACTTTGTAGTCAAAATCTCCATTATTCTCTAAATTAAATGGCGGGTCTATATATGTTGTTTTTATGCTACTATTGTATTTTGGTAGTATGGTGTTAAGCCCTTGCCAGTTTTCTGATTTAATAAGTATACCATTAATAGCTTTATCTACATTATCAAATGTTGCCAATATATCACTTTTTAAGTCTTCAAAATATTTTGTGTCAATTGGAAAAAATTTATGCTTAGAATGCAGTTGTTGACCTCTACTTGTAGTTTGTATTACTTCAGCTTTAACATTTTTCTTTAATATGCCTAATTCAGTCCATTCTTCAACTTGTTTATTAAAATTTTTGTGTTCACATATTTTTTGAAGTAGCTCAATATTATTTTCAAGATTATTAAGGGTTAACACATAATTTACTTGTTTAACAATTTTCTTTTTCTCCCAAATATGCTTAAGCTCATCTTCAAAACGAGCAATGTATTTGATGATTTTATGGGCTATTCGCTTCAGCTTTTGTATAGTATCAATTCGGCTTTGTGACCAATCATTACCCAAATGTCTGTCGCCAAACAAATACTGAAAAAGAAATAAGTCGAATTGTTCTTTTAAAAATATTTCAGCATCCTTATGAATGAAATAATCTACTTCATTTTGTTTTTTGTAAAGCTGTTGTGCTTTTTTAATGGTAGCTTCTCTAACAGTAAGGTTAATAATCTGATTGTACTTAGCCCATGCCTCAATATCTTCCAAATTGCTGAACGCAAATTCTACTGTAACACTTTTAATAAGATCATTGTTATTGGTTATCAGAATAGCATTTTGAAGTTGTTTTGCTTTTAATCCCTCACGATTTAATCCATTATCATTATAAATTATTTTTGGGTTATCTATACTGCCAAAATTCTCGACAAGGTATCTTCTTATCTCATCAGGTTTACTTAGTTGAAGATATTCTTTCAGTCTTTCCCATTTGCTGCTACCATTATCTTGATAGACGGTCTTAAAAGTTATACTGTCATTATTGAGTCGGAATGCCCAAAACTCTAATGTTTTTTTTTCGTTATTCTTCTGGTGTTCTATCTGACTTGCATCAAAATTAATTATTAAGCCATCTACTTCAAGGTTCAGCAAACTGTGATAATTGGCTTCACTTTTCACATAATAAAGACGGTGTGTTTTCCAGAATAATGAAACATCGTCACGTTCACTATAAATTTTTTCATAGAGGTTTTTATGAAATGGCGTTTGGCTGAAATATGGGGTTCCAGTTTCATTCAGGTAACTTTCAAAAAATGTGTATAGTTTCTGAAATGCTTCTTCCCGTGAAGCAGTTTCGTTTTCGAAAGTATCATTTACTTCTTTTTCAATAAACGGCTTGATCTGAGCAAAGTATTGGCTTTTTAACTTCATTAGGTTCACGTAGCCACTTTTGCCTTCAATTTTTTGCCCAGCTTCTCCTATAAAGATATTTTCTAAAGCTGAATAAAATTTCTGTTCGTTTTTCATTATTACTTTTTCAGTTTTGAATTTTGTAATTTTATTTTATCCTCAGCAACCTTCAAGGTAACAATGCCTAATTCTTCACCCTGTAGGTCATATATAATTTTGTCGCTCAGGAATAGTACCAGCAATTCGTTTTCATTATAATTGTAAATATTAGCCAGCTTTCTAACAATATCTTTGGTGAGCTTTCGCTCTCCACGCTCCATCTTACTTAAAACTGCTACATCTACATCAATCATCACCGCCACTCTACGAAGCGGTAGCTCAAGTAGTTCCCTGATTTGTCGGAGTTTTCCCCCCGTACTTTGCATTGACATCACTGATGTTGACTAATATTGTCAAAATTAGCAAGAAAAAAATGAAGAACCAGTTTAGCTTTTCAAAAGTTTTCAACAGGTTTAATATGTAGTATCGGTGAAGAATTGAAATTTTATGAGAGATACTCACAACATAGATTTGAAGTGGAGTAGTTGATAGGGACCGCATTAAAAATTTCCAACAAATATCATAATGGTTGCCACTATAATAAATTGCAAAAAAATATT
>CAIXTV010000040.1 GCA_903922465.1 uncultured bacterium | reverse complement strand
TTTTATAATACAGAGCAATTATCCTTATTTTGAAAGGGCTTACTTTTTGAATAATGAAAAAACTCATAAAACTCATGCTGATTTATAAGTGATTAAGTGATGATAAAATGTTTTAAACTGTTTTATCGGACAACAATGATTTATATTATATATGATAAAAAAATAATGTAAATTTGAGCCGTATATTGAATAATACAATGTTTTATGGAAAGTAATACCAACATAATTATAGTTGACGACCATGCTTTGTTTCGTGAAGGCATGAAATTGCTTATCGAAAAAGAAGGCATGGGTAAGGTAATTGCCGAAGCCGATAATGGCAAAACATTTCTCACTATGCTTAAAAAGCACAAACCCGACTTGGTGATAATGGATATTGAAATGCCTTTGATGGGTGGTTTGGAAGCCACCGCTAAAGCCATTGACATCTTTCCCGATTTGAAAGTTTTGGTGCTCACCATGCTTAACGAGAAAGAGAACTATAGCGAGATGATTAATGCCGGAGTGATGGGCTTTGTGCTTAAGACTGCAGGCAAGAAAGAATTGGAAACCGCTATTCAAACTGTTCTTAGAGGCGAAAGCTATTTCTCGAGCACCCTGCTTCATCAAATTATTATTGAGGCCTCAAAACAAAAAGTAATATTGGATCATCCAATTATTCATGAGCATGACATCAGTAAAAGAGAACTTGAAGTCTTACAACTTATGAGCGACGGTTTATCTACTACCGAAATAGCCGAAAAGCTATTCAGAAGCAAAAAGACTATCGAAATGCATCGCAACAGATTACAAGAAAAAACCAATACCAAAAACATTATTCAATTGGTCATTTACGGCCTTAAAAATAATCTGGCTCATCTTAGATAAGGCGAGAAGAAGACCCAAGTCCCAAATTTCAAATCCAAAGTCCCAAGGGGGGGGAGGCTATTAGGCTATTAGACTTTTAGACCTTTAGACTATTAGGAAGAAAAAGTCCCAAATTTCAAATCCCAAGTCCCAAGGGGGGGCAGGGGAAATGGAACGCTGATGACGCTGATTTTTTATAATTTAATTGCTGATTTGCTTTTGCGGAAAAGTGATGAAATTATAATTGCTAATTATTACAAATAACCACTACTCTTTTATAGCCCCTTTTCAAGGGGTTGGGGTTAAGAAAAACCATCAATTACAATACATTCGAATATTATACCCTGAACTTTATTAATTTCAATTCACCAATTCCAAAATCTCGGAAGGAAGAAAAAGTCCCAAATTTCAAATCCCAAGTCCCAAGAGGGAGCAGGGGAAATGGAACGCTGATGACGCTGATTTTTTATGATTTAATTGCTGATTTGCTTTTGCGGAATAGTGATGAAATTATAATTGCTAATTATTACAAATAACCACTACTCTGTTATAGCCCCTTTTCAAGGGGTTGGGGTTAAGAAAAACCATCAATTACTGTCTTGTCCTAAAATAGGTTGACAAAAAAAACAAATAAAAATGTCAACTTAAAACAGGATTAACATCTGTCAACTTTTTTTAGGACGAGACAGTTCCTTGTGTTTAATTTTAACCCCTCCAATCTTGTCATTATTAACATAGGCGAATTGAAAGCTGTAAACTGAATTCCCAATGTCTATTTAAAAGCAGATAATTTTCAATTATACATTTATATATATCCTAGACAAGATTAAGAAGGTTTTTGTTACAACTTTTTCGTTTCATTCTTTCCGATTTTCTTATTGAAATCGACATCATTTTTCAGCTTTCTTTATCTTCTATCTTACAGGCATTTGACCTTCCTCATACAGGGTTTTTCCTATATAGCATACAGGGTTTTTCCTATATGCATACAGGGTTTTTCCTATGTCATACAGGGTTTTTCCCATATCATTTACAGGGTTTTTCCTATATCATTTATAGGGTTTTTCCTACATCCTATCTTTATTTTTAATATGATTTTTGTATCCTATTATCAATGTAAGGAAAATTAGAATTAAAAGCATGATTAAAAACTTAGTAGTGAAACAAAATTTCGAGCAATACAAGCTAACTACCAAAACATTATAAGAAACAAAACAATATGTTCAAAAAAACAAATCGCAAAATGAGAAATTTAGTTTCGAAACCCGACGAAAAACCTAATGTGTATGAACAGCATTTAAAATATGAGGTCATAACATCCATCATCGAAGACAACGAAAGTTTCATCAAGAATTTTGATACTAAACCCCACGATGCATGTGATTTTCTGATGTATTTATATTGTGGACTCCGATTACAAGAAGAATACATCGACAAACCCTTAAACAAAAAAAATACCAAAACCCAAACCGGGATATAGGTGAACCATTAAATATCAAACCTTATGAAAGTAGTAATAGCAGACGATTCGCAATTAATCCTTACCAGGATTCAGGAAAAAGTTGGCATGTATAAAGGGGTAGAAATTGTGGGAGCTTATAAAAATGGCACCGACACCCTTGCTGCTCTAAAATTCTTCAAACCCGACCTGGCCATTGTTGACATTAATATGCCTGGGCTTAACGGCCTCGATGTTTTAGAAGAAATTAGAAAGGAAGACACAAGCCTTATGTTCGTCATTCTCACTTTTAACTCATCTGAATTCTATCGTAGAAAAGCGGTAGAATTAGGAGTCGATTATTTTCTTTCGAAAGTTGACGATGAAGATAAACTTTCGCAAGTGATTGAAGAAATGCTTCGTGAAGAGAAAAAAATGAAAGTGCTAATTCATCATAAAGCAAACACTTTTAATGGACATTCAATAAATGGGATTCATTAATTCGAGGAAACCTCCACTCGAATCCATAAAGCATGAAATTAAATTCCGCGCCATTATTGAGGATGGATGCCATATGCATCTGCGAATCGCTTCAAAAAAAGTTTTTGCCCAATATGCATCTGCG
>CAIXTV010000039.1 GCA_903922465.1 uncultured bacterium | reverse complement strand
CTATCCCAATTTTTCGGGGTAGGCTTCTACATGTCCGCAAGCCTATCCCAATTTTTCGGGGTAGGCTTCTACAAGTCCGCAAGCCTATCCCAATTATTCGGGGTAGGCTTCTACAAGTCCGCAAGCCTATCCCAATTATTCGGGGTAGGCTTCTACAAGTCCGCAAGCCTATCCCAATTTTTCGGGGTAGTCTTCTACATGTCCGCAGCCTATCCCAATTTTTCGGGATATGATTATCTATGGATTAGGCTTGGTGTATTTTAATTTTTTCGGTTTCTATAAAGTCCTTTATCAATCAAACCCAATAATTCTTCGGCTTTGGTTTCGAGCTTTAGGAAGTCTATAATTCGTTCTATTTCTTTTTTGGGAGATGTGATGAGGGCATGATGGTCTACATAAAGTACCTCAATGTTAGGGTTTTGTGCAATCCAATTTTTAGCTTTCTGCACATCCTGTTTATAAATATTGGCAATTTCGATGGGATAGACCGTGGTGCTTCGCTTGAGCATTTTTTGTTGCGAAAGCATAATTTCGCTGATGTCGCGTTCCATAAAAATAATTTTATATTTAAAATCGGAAGGCAGATGAGGAATCAATTGTGCAATGATTTTGACGACTTTTCCTTGAATTTCGCCCAAAAAACTCTTGTCTTTGGCAAGACTTTTCACGGCTTCGAATTCGAAATAGCCCCGCGGATTGTTTTCGTCGGCCTGTCGTTTATGATCGGTTGCGATGGGCAAATGGGCAGCCTGAAGCAGCTGCATCATCAGCGAAGTCCCCGAACGGGGCAAGCCCGAAACCACCACTATGCCGCCTTTCATCAACTGATTGAGTTTGTCCTCGTAAATATATAATTCGGGATGCAACTGTTCTTGCTGCATTTTAACCAGCCATTGTAGGGCTTTTTTATGTTCGGGAAATATCTTCAAACATACCTCAAATGCTTGTGTAGCTTCATAAATCTTGCCCAACTTATACAAACATTCGCCCAAATGATAATGGGCTGGGGCGAAATTATAGATAAGACCAATCGAATTGAGGAGCTGATCGGCAGCTTCCTCATAGCGATCCTGCCTCAAGAGGGCAATGCCCAGTCCCAGAAAGGCTTGCGAGGCATTATCGTCCATCTCCAACACCTTAGAAAACACATTTTCGGCTTCCTTAAATTTATTGGCTTTAATATAAATGCGGCCAATTTCGGTGAGTATGCCCAAGGGCGAAGCAATATTGTTTTCGGCCTTTTTGAAACATTCGAGAGCCTTATCAATTTCGTTGATTTTGCTGTAATAGACCCCTTCGAGCAGGTCGACATTTGGCGAAAATTTATCGTCGATTTCTCTAATGCGTTTCAGAATATTTTTAGCCTCATCGAGCTTGTTCAACACCAAATAACATTCTAACAGACTTAGGTTAAATCTGATGTCGTTTGGGTCCGATTTAAAAAGTTCTTCTAAAAGAGGCAGAGCCATATCGTGCTTATTTTTAAAAGCATACACAAGGCTAAGGTTATAGTCGGTTTCGTTTTTGCACGATTGAAAAGCCTTATTTTTATCTTCGCCCGGGTCGGCAATATAGCCCAGTTGCACCAACTGCTGCATGGCTTCGGCCGACGAAAAGATGTCGGCTTGATCAAGATTATCATGTTCGCCGAAATCGCCTTCTTCCTTGTCCCAACTTTCAACATATTTTGTTTGGGGAAGGGTTTCGAAAGCATTCAGCAGTATTTTTCCTTCCATATCCTTGCCCACAGGCAAATCGAAAAGGCTCAGAATAGTGGGTGTGATGTCGAGCAAAGTGGCTCCATACACCCTGTCGTCCGATTTAATATTATTACCACTCATGCACAAAACGCCATACTGACGGTGGTCGATTGCGGGTGCGGTATTGAACTTAGGCATTTCTATCAAACGCTGAGGTCCCGATTGGAAACCGTGGTCAGAAACAATAATAAAGGTGGTATCCTCGCCGGCAAGTTGCACCATGCGCTCGAGCATCATATCGTGAAAGCGGTACATGCCAGGCACAACGTCTTTAAAAACATCAAACAAATCGTCGGGCACACCCGGAATTTGGGGAGGATAAAACTTCATAAACCCATGACTCACATGGTCGATGCCATCGAAATACACCGCCATGAAATCCCATTCGGTGTTTTCCATCAGCCAAGTAGCCGCCGAATGCGTAGTAGCCGTTTCGGCCAACACCTTACGGAAACTATCCACAAAATGGGCAAAATCTTTAGGCACCTCGGCCAATTTCGGTATGAAAGGCAACAAATGCTCTTCGGTCAGCTCATACTTATGTATCCTGTAATTCGCAAGGGTTTCTGATAGAGATTCAGGATGCACCGTGCCTTCATACAAACCCCAAGGCTCGTCAAGGGTCTTGCTCGAAGGATGATAAAAATTGCTAACGCAAACACCATTAATAGGCTCAGCCGGATGACTTGGCCACCAACCCACCACATTGCATTTCTTGCCCGCCGAATTCAAGATGTTCCACAAAGCACGGGTCTTTCGCGAAGCCAAAGTCACCGGACGTATGCCGCCATTGCTCACATCGGGTTCGGTAAAAGCCAACACCCCATGATTATCGGCATTCTTGCCCGTAGCAATCGAAGTCCAAAGCATAGGCGAAAGAGGAGGATAAAGAGTAGAAATATTTCCGACCACTCCTTTATTTATAAGCTTCTCCAAAGCGGGCATCAAACCTGCATCGAGCAGAGGGTTAATGATGTTCCAATCGGCAGCATCCCAACCCAAGAGAACGACCTTTTGTTTTTTATTTGATGTCATCAGAAGGGATGTTTGGGGTTTCTAAATTGTTTTCAGCATTTTGCAAGCGAACCTGTCGCCACGCATCGAGTCCAGCGGCACCAAAAGCAAGCAGCGCCAAGGAACCCCGGGGCGAAATTTCCATTTCGCGGCCGTCGTCAGTAATTAATTTCGGAAGGTCATTATTCTTTGAAGGTTCCATTTATATCTTATTTAATTCCTTTAATTTTTTGATGATGAATTCTATTTCTTCGCCCAGCTCATGGGTGTTTGTTTCAACAATGATGTCGGGCTGAAGCGGAATTTCGTAAGGCGAATCAATGCCCGTAAAATCCTTAAGTTCGCCTGCCCTTGCTTTTTTATATAGGCCTTTCACATCGCGCTGTTCGCAAATGGCCAAAGAAGTGCTTACAAACACTTCAACAAAGTTTTCGGCACCCATAATTTCCTTTGCCATCGCCCTGATGGCGTGGGTTGGACTAATAAAACTACAAATACAAATGAAACCCGATTCCACAAAAAGTTTTGCCACCTCGGCCGAACGCCTGATGTTTTCGTTGCGGTCTTCAATAGAAAACCCGAGATTCTTGTTCAAACCATCGCGAAGCACATCTCCGTCAATCACTTTTACATTATATTTTCTTTCGGCAAGATACTTCTCTAAAGCAAGGCCAATGGTTGTTTTACCTGAAGAAGAAAGACCGGTAAACCAAATTGCAAATCCATTCGTTTTAATCATAGTTTGATGTAGTAATATTTAGCTTGCAAAAATAAGTAAAACAAACGTGATTGCTCACATGAAATTTATCCTTTTAATTCCTTTGTTTCCTTATGAGTTCTGAAAACAAAAATTGCAAGCCCTAAGCGTTACCTCTTGCATTAGATAGGTTCTTTACACCCTAAACCACCTCAGCCACCACAAATGTGCTGCCTCCAACATAAATAACATCTTCTGCTGAAGCCTCTAACATAGCAGCTTGCAAGGCTTTTTTCACTGTAGGATAGGTTTTGCCAATTAAATCCAATTGGCAGGCTTCACTGGCAAGCGTGGCAGCGTCCAAACCACGGGGAATATCAGGTTTACAAAAGTAATACACTGCCTTTGCAGGGAAAAGCGACAGCGTTTTCTTTACATCCTTATCATTCACCATGCCCAAAACGAAGCGTAAATCCTTGTGAGGCAATGTACAAAATTGATTAAGACTTATGCTTAGTCCTGCAACATTGTGAGCCGTATCGGCAATCACAAGCGGCAGCTCCGACAATTGCTGCCATCGTCCCAACAAAGCTGTTGTGCTAACAACATTTGCAAAACCTTGCCTAACATCCTCTTCCTTCAGATTAAACCCAATTTCCCTAAGCACTTCCACCGTTTGAAGAACAGTGAGCATGTTTTTTAATTGATAGATGCCCTTCAGTTCCGATTCGAGATTTTTTAAGTAAAGTTTGTTATCACGATACACATCACAAGATAAAAAATCTGCTTCGGCAATGTTTTTAATCGAGAAGCTTTCCTCAGCAAAATAAATCCTAGCCTTAAGTTTTACAGCCACCTCACTGAAAACTGCCTGGGTTTCCATTTGGCTTTCCCCAATCACTATAGGAATATCAGGCTTTATGATGCCTGCCTTTTCGACAGCTATTTTCTCTAAAGTATCGCCCAAAAACTGTGTATGATCAAACCCAATATTAGTGATGACCGCAATTTCAGGTCGAATCACATTAGTCGAATCGAGCCGCCCTCCCATTCCTGTTTCAATAATGGCAATATCCACCTTCTGCCTTCTGAAATAATCAAAAGCCATGGCCGCAGTCATCTCAAAAAAGGAAGGTTGAATTTCATCAAAATCTGTTTTATGAGCATCCACAAACCGACTCACTTCCCTCTTTGGAATCATTATTCCGTTTATTTTAATCCTTTCCCTGAAATCTTTAAGATGTGGCGAAGTGTATAAAGCTGTTTTATAACCCGCTTGCTGAAATATGGAGGCTAAATAATGCGAAACCGAGCCTTTTCCATTTGTTCCGGCAATATGTATTGAACGAAACGAATGCTGGGGATTTCCTAATAGATTAAGTAACTGTATGGTGTTGTTTAGGTCTGCTTTATAAGCCGCAGCTCCTATGCGTTGATACATGGGCAATTGCGAGAACATGTATGCCAACACCTCTGTGTAAGTCATTAATTGCCACTTATAAAATGATAAGTAATGCTTCCTTTCTGTTCAACGGAAGCTTCCTTCTTCGAGAAGAATTTTGTCTTGAGGGCAGAAGAAGTTGCTAATTTCCATAATTGGGTATTGGTAGTAGTAGTTCCTTTTGCACCAGCCTCAGCACGAGTAACATCCCCATTCTGATTAACCCAGATATTTACCACCACATTACCCTGCTCAGTGAAATTATTATCGGGCTTATGCAAATACTTTGCTGATCGTCCATCTAAACTAACTGAAGGCCCAGAACCCGGTCCAGTGCCCGTACCTACTCCGCTACCATGGCCTCCACCACTTCCCGAACCTGAGCCCGGACCAGTACCTGAACCGCTACCAGTGCCTGTGCCACTTCCCTGTCCACCCCCTGTGCCATTATTCTTGCTGTTCTTCTTATATAAAGCCAAAGGATTTACCTCAGGCTCAGTCTTTTCTACCTTTTTAATTTTAACAACATTATTTTTGGTCACTTTAACAGTCTCGGTTTTCTCATTGGTAGTTAAATCATCCTCTGAAATGTCGTCAGCAAGTGGGGTGTCTTTTGTAACCAAAGGCTCAGCACTGTTGTCAGATCCGCCACCGCCGCCACCGCCACCACCCAATTCCACTTCAATCACTTCTTCCTTTGGAGGAGGTGGGTACGGGGTCTTGAATCCTACCAATAAGAATATTGCTAATAATACAGAATGAAACAATACTGTACCCCAAAGCCCTCTGAGGTTTTGCTTGCTAAATATTTTTGTCTTCATGGCTTTTTTATTGTTTTACGCTAATGATTTGCTTATAGTTGCACAAATAGACTATGATTTTGAGTTAATACATATTATCAATCAAATTCCCGACCAATAAGTGCATTTTAATGATATATAATGATAACGTAAAAGTAGATTTAATAATATACATGGCACCAATCGCTTCAATATGTTTTTAAACATGACAATGTTAATTAAACTGAAAAGCTATAGAACTAAGAAGTGGAGAGTGAAAAAGAGAAACTTGATTGTTATATAATCACTCCAACTTCACAAATAATACTTTGATTATAATAAGCCTGCATTTCGCACTTACACTAAGAATTGCAAAAAGTAAAACTAAAAAATGGACAGGTTAGCTAAAGTGCGTGTTGATAATAAAATACTGCGGGCAATACGAATCACAAAAAAAAGATAATTTACTTTTTAATGAATCGCATAAAAGATGGTCTTCCTTGCTAAACAAAAAAAATGGGAAACCAAAAAAAAAGTTTCCCATTAAATTAATCATCTATAAACATAAATTATCATTGGCAAAGATACATCAAACAATACCCGTATGTCAAGTGTTTTGAAAAATAAATTCAAAATGTTTTTGATTTTCAATCAACATTATTCTTGAATGTATGATTATTAACAACTTAGACTTGTAAGATTTAATACTTATATTTTTCAGGAAATACTCTCGATATTTATAAAGTATAATTATCAGTAATAATTGAAATCTATTCCAATTCTCTGGCGATAGCAATGGCGGCGATGGTTCCATCGGCAACGGCTGTAGTTATCTGGCGATATTTTTTACTAATGATATCACCAACAGCAAATACTCCAGGGATACTAGTACGCATATCTTCATCAGTTTTTATATAGCCCCAGCTATCCAACTCAAGACCATCTTTAAACAGGTCAATATTCGCTTTGAATCCTATAAAAATAAATACCCCATCGCTAGTCAGTTTACTAATTTCATGGGTCTGAAGGTTTTCAACTTCAGTTATCATCTGATTTCCTACCTTGGTAAAACTGCGGGGTTCGTGATGATAAACCACCTGAATCTTGGGGTTCGCAAAAAGTTTATCTTGAGCAACTTTATTAGCTGATAGTTTATCAAACTGGTGAATCATGGTGATTTTACTTGCAAAGCGCGAAATAAACTCTGATTCTTCAACAGCTGCATTTCCTCCACCAATAACCACAACTTCTTTATCAACAAAATATTTAGCATCACAAGTTGAACAATAAGAAATGCCTTTCCCCTTAAATTCTTTTTCACCAACTGCTCCACTTGGATTTGGAGAAGTTCCTGTTGCTATAATAATTCTTTTTGCTCTGAGAGTTTCAAATTCATCAATCACCACCTCCTTTTTCTCAAGATCAACCCTGGTAACATCCACGGCCACTTTATAAATAGTGCCACACAGTTTGGTTTGTTCGCTCATATTATGCGATAACATGTAACCGGCCTGAGGCTCAATAAAACCAGGATAGTTTGAAACTTCATGAGTTGTAGAAACATGTCCGCCAGGCAAAGCAATATCAACTAAAACAGTATTCACTTTTGCCTGACAAAGATATAGTCCTGCTGTTAACCCTCCAGGACCTGCTCCAAGAATAATAACATCGTATTCGGAAATTGTAGGTATAATTTCTGAACGAATAGCAGCTACCCTTTCGTTAGGCAACATGCTGTTTAAATTTGAAATAATTTCACTGCGTTTTATACCACCTGTCAATCGGCTTGCAACTTCCTGCCCATTTTCAAAAAAAAGTAATGTTGGGGAAGAACTTACTCCCAATTGGTCAGCTAATTCGCGGTTCTGTTGACGGAAAATCTTTAAGAAGGTAATATCATTTCCATAAAGCTCCGATAAAGCTTCATATTTCGAAGCCAGAGCCTCGCATGGTGGGCATTCTGAAGAATAAAAATCAAGCACTACTTTGCCACCATCAGTAACTACTTTTGGGAATTCAATTGATGTAATTTCTTTCATGATAATAAATTTGTTTTGTCGTTATTGTTCTTTGAAATAGGCTGCAAATCCTAACTCCAGTAATTCTTTAACTGGCCTGCAGTCTGGAGATAGAATCTCTCCTGTAATATTTTTTGCCACCGAACCACATCCTCCACCACAAGCCAATTGCATGCTACACTCTTTGCATTCAGGAATAGAGGTAACATCCCGCATTTCCCATGAATTAACAGCATCCTTTTTAAGGTTAACTTCAGGATAATATGTTCCTAATGACTCATCTGTTTTACCAACAGTTGCCGTGCACGAATAAATATTCCCTGTATAATCGAAAGCCCATTCTGACTTACAAGCCGGGCAGGAATCGAATAATGGGGATGGAAGTTTGCCATTCTCAGACAGAAACTTTGAAATGGAATATGCAGGTTTGTAAAACTCAACTATATGAGGATTTTGATTTATAAGTGAATATAAATTCTCATACAATGATATTCTGTCAAACAATTTATTTGGTGCCGACTGACAATGATGAAGTTCGTAGTTGCGTCCAATTTGTGTTTTAAAAAAAGGACTTGAGGTCCAGCCTCTGTCAATAGCAAACTGTGCCAAATCAGGCAGATTATCGATGTTTTCTTTATCAACGACCATTCTTAAATTAACAGTAAGACGGTTAGCAATACAAGTATCAATACCTTCAACAATCTTATCGAATGTATTAGCACCTCCTTTCAGAAAACGACGATTATTGTGAACCTCAGCCGTTCCATCCAAAGTTATTTGAATTTCCCTTATGTTTCCCTGCTTTAAAATTTCCATATACTCAACAAGAGTATAACCATTTGTCACAAAACAAACATTGATTTTAGCTTCATTAGCTAGCTTAAGAAGATAAGTAATGGTTTCTTTTTGTTTTGGCGAATTCAGCAAGGGTTCGCCCCCAAAAACGGTAATATATTTCCGTTTCCCTGCAAATTCTCTTAGTATATATGCAAAGAAAGCATCAACAATTTCATATTGAAGCTGGTTTTTCGAATGCTCATATTCGTCCTGATAACAATAGGAACAAGCAAAATTACAACTGTAGTTAGGGACAAAAAAAAGCTGAATTTCGTCATCATCGCGTTCATCAATAAAATCAAGGTATTTGCTTTTGTACAATTTACCCTCTTCTATCTCATCAACAAGATATCCCTTTTCAAACAATTCCTTTGTTAAGCTATCGTTTGAAATTTCAACTCCCTTAATAATGCTTTGAATCTTCTCAGCATCATCGGCTCCAATAATATCAGCATTTCCCGAAAGGACATTTACGATGTAGAAATCATCAGAGCCTTTAATTTTGGAAAAAATATTATGTTTTGAAAAATTCATATTCATATAATCGTCTATGTTACAAAAATATTACTGATTTGTTATTTATGCCCAATTGGAATTATTAAAGTAAAATAAAATCATTGAGAATATCATGATATAAATCTAATGACATTATATCTTCACTTTCGCAAAAGGTATTTTTTTAATCGTGGCAACCAGGAACGTTTTTCGATGATTTCGCACAACATAAGGCTACACTTGCTTTTGCTTCGAGTTTTTCTTTTTTAATCAGACTTTTCATTTTTATATATTTAATTGGTTATTTTTATTTTAAGAACAGCAACAACTACATTCTCCTGATGGCTTTTTTGCAGCAATAGTCCAACTGCATACCGTAACTTCCCCTTTTGAATAAGGCGCAGACTCTTCAATAATATTAACTGAAGAAAATCCAGCATTTTCAAGTTGTTGTAAATACTCATCACGAGTAACGGAACCAGCCCAACATTCTGAGATTGCTACAGGATCATTACGGAATTCGTCTGGAATGGGTTCAGTTGCGTAAATATCACTTATTACAAAACGCCCTCCCTTTTTAAGTATACGGAAGATTTCATCCCAAGCCAATTGTTTATTATCAGCATGATTGATAGTGCAATTTGAAATAACTAAATCAGCAATGTTGTCACTCAGCTTTATTTGCTCCAACTGACTTTTTATAAACTTAACATTTGTGACGCCCATCCGTTCTGCTGTTTTGCTTGCTTTTTCAATCATCCCATCTGAAATATCAACACCATAAACAAATCCATCATTCCCAACTATTTCGGCTAATCGTATTACGTCAGTACCTCGGCCACTTCCCAAGTCAACACATACTTCATTAAGTTGGGCTTCAGCATAATTTATTGCACCACCACAGGATAAGCAACAATCAGAAGTTGCTAAATCGCTATATCTTTTATTGATTTCTATTAAACTCATTGGTTTAAAACATTAACATTTCCCACTTGAACAAGGCCTATTTATAATAAACAAACCCAAAAGTCCACCAAAAAGCACACTTATGTAAGGATTGCTAGTAATAGCACATTGCCCTGAACTACATCCAACAAAATGATAATACAAAAATCCGGAAACACCCCCGATAACAACCACGATTAAAGTTTTCCAAAACTGCCTTGTTTTCACAAACTCCTTAAATGTATTCGGTTTGGGTTTTATATCGCAATTACCTTCCATGATATTCTTGTAAATTAAATTGGGTGCAAAGATAATAAAAGTATAATTATAAATCGCAATAGTGACACTTAAATCTTTTTAGTGTCACTATTTTTTTTAACTTTGCATCGGAATAAAATAAACATGAGTAAGATATTTAATGAGAAGTTAAGTCAAGATCAACTTGAAGAAATGTTTCGAAGTGACGAGAAATGCCTCGAATTCTTAGCGAATATTAAATGGGCAAATGGTTATGTTTGCAAGAAATGTGGCAATGTCAATTTTTGTTCAGGGAAAGAACCTTTTTCTCGTCGATGCACCAAATGTAAATCGAAAGAAACCGCCACTAACGAAACTCTTTTTCATGGCGTGAAGTTTCCTATCAGTAAAGCTTTTTACATTGCCTACAATGTTTGCAAAGGAAGTGAGGACATTTCATCTTATGAGTTTGCGCGCCGTCTTTCGCTGCGTCAAATGACTTGCTGGAATTTTAAAACCAAAATTCAAACTGCTCTAAACGAAATGGATTCACTTTCAGAAAAAGAGCGAAACACCATACAAGAGATATTGACAAAATAAAGCATCACCTTTAACTCAACAATTCCGTCAAAAGCTTGTTTTGTTTTATTTCAATATCTAAGTATAACTCTTAAATTCTTTATCTTTGCATTCCTTTAAATCAGCTTGCTAATGTTTATTAAAAAATTCTTACGATGGGTAGTAATGGTGGCTTTATTCAGCTGCTATTCAACAAATGCCTTTTCGCAAGCATTTAAGGCTTATGAAAAGTGGCTAATCAACCTTAATATTGGTTCAAATGCCTTTTATGGAGATGTAACAGACAATAAAAATAAATTTTGGCATAACAGTCCTCTCTCCAAATACTTCTACGACGATCGAAAAACAATGTATGGGATTTGTTTAGGCAAAGAAATTAGTCCATCCTTTGCTTTGAAATCTCAATTCCTTTTGGGTTCGCTTATTAGTAATCAAGAGTCAAAAAATAGATATTTTACTGCCGAACTATATGAATTTAATCTTCATCTTTCGGCCAATATTTTAACTTTAATTACAAAAAATGCAGATAGGGATTTTGATATTTTTGCTTTTCTGGGTTTAGGAATTACAAGTTTCAGAACTGTCAGTTTTAAAACCAATCCTTCGCAATATGAACACAGTTATGGTTATACCAATGACGGTCGCAATAGAGCTAAAACAATCAGAGAAATGCAAATACCCTTTGGCTTGGGCTTAAGTTACAAGTTAGGGAAACATTGGAAAATAAATGCTGAGACCTCATTAAGATATGTTTTAACAGATAAATTAGATGCAACCGTTCAATCTGGAAATAGCTTTGAGGGATATAGTTACAATGCAATTGGGTTTTCATACCTGTTTGATGTTTCTTTTTTAGAAAACAATCCATTTAATAAGCGAAAGTTTTCCGGTTTCAAATCACAACAAGATAAAACCGCTAACAAATATAACAGAGGGACATCAAATGGAAGTCTAAAGAGAGATCCATTTAAAGGCCATAGAAAAAACAAAAATTACGTGTATAAAAAGAAAAACAGAAAAAGATTTTTAGGAATCTTTTAATCTGTTTTCACATAATTATTAGTTCACTTGAATATCAAGGCTTATATAAACACAGGTAAGAAGTATCTTCGTTAATTCTCAATTTAAAACTCAGATTTTTCTCCACGATAAAAGTGTCAAATGGTTTAAATTCTCTCCATTCGGTACTGCCAGGTAATAACACTATCATTTTCCCTGTTATTACAGTCATGTATTCAGTGGTAGATGTTTTAAAAACATATTCACCTTTTGCCATAACCCCTATGGTTGCAGGTGAGGTACTTGCCTGAAAAGCAAGTGATTTTACATTTCCTTCGAAATATTCGTTAACATTAAACATAGTTGTAGTTTTTGCTGACAAAAATAAAAAAAAAGGGCTTAATTTGAATTATTATCAAAATAAGTTCTAACTTTAAAATTTCAATCGAAAAGATATACCTTATTATTCTTCATTTTAATTAGGTTAATGTATAATTCTATAGTTATTCGTTTTACAAACATTAGTCCTTTCTCTTAATGAGGGCTCAAGGTTCCTGATGCAGATTGTAATATGCTAAATTAGCTAATTACAAATCATTTAAGAAGAAAACATTTAAAATAAGGCCGTGTCTTAAAATTCATTTTACTATATCGAATTTGTTGTTACAAAACAAAAAAATACTAAAATCTGTTTCGTAACGTTAAACCTATTTGAAAATAAAATACTTTTGAAAAGTAATAAAACAGAATAATATGCTAGCAATCCTTCTGCAAATAAATCAAGCTATCGACACTACAACTAATGCTGTGGCCTCGATTCCTGCACTTCCTAAACCAGCCATTGAGCCAATGACTTTAATGGACATCATTGTGAAAGGGGGCTTGTTGATGATTCCTATCGCCATTCTTTCCATAATTGCTATATATGTTTTCATCGAACGTTTTGTCTCAATCAGAAGGCATATCAATACTGATGTGGGCTTTATGAATAACATACGCGATTTTGTGCGCAATGGTAAAATTGATTCTGCTCTCACTCTCTGCAAGAATACTCAAAAGCCTATTGCACGTATGATTGAAAAAGGAATACTACGCATTGGGAAGCCCATCAAAGAAATTGAAGAATCAATTGAAATTGCCGGTAAATTTGAAGTCTATAATCTCGAAAAAAACATTCAAATATTAGCTATTATTGCTGGTATTGCTCCCATGTTTGGTTTTCTTGGGACCATTATTGGTGTTATTAAAATATTCTATGATATTTCTTTAACCAGCGATGTTAGTATCGGAAGCATTTCGGCAGGTTTATATACTAAAATGGTGAGTAGTGCCTCAGGATTGATTGTTGGTATTGTTGCTTATATTGGTTATCACTGGATTAATACAATATTGAACAAAGCAGTTCATCGTTTGGAATGGAATGCTATGAACTTCATTGAACTTTTAAACGAACCGGCCGAATGATTTCATTTCGAAAGAAAAAAGATGTAACCGCAGAAGTGTTTACTTCTGCAATGAACGATATCATGTTCTTTCTGATGCTGTTCTTTATAATTATATCTACTCTGCTCAACCCAAGTATGATTAAGATATCATTACCCAGTTCGCAGAGCAGTCAATCAATTCATAAGAAAGAAATCAATCTTACAGTTACAAGAGAAATGAATTATTTCGTCAATAATGCTCAAGTTACTTACGAAACTCTCGAACCCCAATTAAAGAAAGAGCTCAGCATTCATCCTGAGGCTATTATAATGCTACGCATCGACAAAGGGCTTAGCGTGCAGGATTTGGTGAACGTGCTTGCAATTGGAAACAAGCTGAATACCAAAATGGTGCTTTCTACTGCTAAACCCAAATAATTTAATTTTCCTGCTCAAATAAGACACTTTTCGGTGTGGAAAAGTTTATGCAATTTTTCATTCTGGACGTTTTATTCTTAAATAATCGTTCACCTTATTTATAAAACGTGCTTTCTAACAAATTAATAGTACTTTTAAACTGTCAATAAACAATGACAATTCTTAAGTATGATTAATTTCTTTTTATGTCAGGAATAGATTTATTGGTCTCCTCGGTGCTAGTGCTAATCATGTTTGGCATTGGTGTTTCCCTGACCATAAGCGATATTTCTTTCGTTTTCGCAAAACCAAAAGCACTCGTTGTTTCACTATTTTCGCAAATGGTATTTTTACCATTAATTGCTTTTGCCATTTGTTTTTTATTCGATATGCCCATTTATGTAAAAATCGGTTTAATCATTCTTGCTTCAAGCCCAGGAGGGTCCACGGCTGGCATCATTACCTATTTATTTAAGGGCAATATTGCTTTATCAATAATTCTGACCACCCTTAATTCATTACTCACCCTAATTTCTATTCCTTTGATAGTGAATTATTCGTTAAGGGTTTTTGTTGGGCATGAATTGGAATTTCAATTACCATTGTGGGAAACCATGAAAGAAATATTTGTTTTAACAGTGATTCCGGCAAGCGTTGGAGTCTTGCTAAAGACCTGGAATAAAAGACTTGCAAATGTTATTTCAAAATACACTAAGCCTGTTCTTATTGTTCTTTTAGGTTTTGTTTTTGTGCTTAAGTTTGTTGGCGTAAAAGAGCAAGCTGGAATCAACTTAATTGAAGTTTTGGAAATATTTCCTAGTGCTATATTTTTTAATGTAGCTTGTTTTGCAATTGCTTATTTGCTTGCAAAATGGTTTAAACTAGGATTTCAAAATCTTATTACCATTTCTATCGAATCGGCTATCCATAACACCACTATGGCTTTTCTTATTTCGGGGACCTTAATGCATAACGAGCAATATGGGAAAGTTTCTATTGTTTATGCCATGTTTTCTTTCTGGACTGCGCTTCTATTCTGCTATCTCATTACTTTATTCAATAAAAGAAAGCAAAAACAATCTGTTTAAACCTCACCCCTCCTTCACAAAATCGGAAGCCTGAGTGAAACGCTTAATTAGAAGACAGATGATGTAAATGAGGAGAACGCTGCTTATTTATTATTTTTCTAAAACAAGAACAGCATAAAAATTATAAGGGCAGCAATGATTTGCTGACCAATCTAATATTAAAACAAATTGATTTTTAAATTGATGAAACAGATATGCTTTCATTGAAATGAAATTGGCATAATTTTCATCCATTTACCGAGATATCCCAAAGCACCTTTTGGATATTAAATTAAAATAACCATCAATAAATAGTTACTGATGGTTATTTTAAGAAGTAAAAATTATAGGATTAGTTATGCTTTATCAGCTTAATTGTTTCAATCCCCTTATTTGATTGAATTGTACAAATGTAGATGCCGTCAGCTAAATTGCTGATGTCAATGTTTTCCATGGATACTATGTTTTGTTTTTCAAAAACAACTTGTCCCTCCAAATTCATAATCTTCAGACTTGCATCGGATATTGAATTAGTTATTGACTTAAATACAATATTTGTTGATGATGGATTAGGATACACCATCCAAGCTGTATTATTGCCATAAGCCTCAATACTAGTAGAAATATTTCCCCTAATCGTATCAGCAGTTATATTGGTAATAATTGCAGGGTTGAAATCGAAAACTATTCCAGCTACGTTGTTAATAATAGTTGATTCGGCTAATGCGGATTTTGTTTTGATAGAAAAACTAACATAACCATTGCTTGCTGTAAAATTGCTTCCACTATCGGGCAACTGTATATTAAAGAAGGTAAAAGTAATCATACCATTATCGGTCATACTAAAGTTAACAGGATGTGATGAACCAATAAGATTAAAAGTAAGTGGGTCGAGATTAGCATCCAGCATATCATTAATTCTTACATTATTTGCAGGAGCTGTACCCGTATTCTGAAAATGAATAGAATATTTAATTGTAGATTCGGAGGGAATCATACCACTTGGTTCAGCAAGTTTTTCGTTAGGATCCCATGAGTTCGAAATCAATTGATGAAGTACCACTATATTATTGCTAGGAATTGTATCGTTTAATGGCCCAATCGACAAAAAAGAGTTAAGATGATTACCCATCACAGCAGCTGAGTCAGGCATTAGGTGCAGCATAATAGAAGCATGTTGACCTGGTTGTAAATTAGTATATGCCCATTTAATAGTTAAGCCGTTTACAGATGATGGTGATGGTGAAGCATCCACAAATGAATACAACGAATCCATAACAAAGGTGATGGTATCGCTTAAAACAGAAGTACCATTATTTTGATATGAAATAGGCATTGGCTCAAGAGTTGCCGGACGTGCTCCCCAATTTGGACAAGTAACCGATACTTCGTTTACATTAGGTATCATTTGTAGGCCAAAATTATTTCCACTGCAGGATTGAGTGGCAGGATTGCAACTTAATACCGTTGGAGTGTTTGTTTGAATCCAATAAGTAATGCCTCCTGTGTTTAGGTTATAGGTTTGGGTAGAGTCGGTAAAGAAAAAATTATAATTACCCGAAGCATCTGTAGAAACATAATAATTACCAGGAGTAATATGAACGATATGATTAGCAATCCCGGGTTCTAATGTATCAAGAGTCCCATTCCCATTCAAATCGTTAAAGACTTTACCGCTAATATAACCAAAGTTAAATGTGCCATTACCCAAACACGAACCAAAATGGAAGGCAAAGCCTGCAGGCATGTTGCACGATGTGCTGATAGGGAAATAAGTTTGAATGCTTGGATAAGGATATGCATTTGCCCAATTGCAGGTCGAATCACCTAGTACAATGTAATCAAGATTACTGTCGCCACGTAAACCAATCTGAGTGTTATAAGGAGCGCTTAAAATAGTATTAGTTCCATATACAAATCTGATGCAATTGGATGTTTCGTAAAGTTGAATTTGAAAACTCAAATCGCCATTGTTATAGAAATATGAATAATGAAGCCATTGTATAATGCATATACGGTTGGGTGCTGAACCAACGGTTATATATTGAAGACTGGCACCTGGCAAATGATTTATTAAATCGGCACCAAGGGCCGAAATAACATTATTTACACTACCGGCTATTGGGCTATAAAATGATCCATTTGCCATAGAATCAAGTGAAATATAGCCATTATTTGAAACAGTCATATTGTGAAAAGCTGTTCCATGGTAATAAAAATCGAATCCAATTGGCAGATTATGATAATTTGCATCATCTGCATTTGGAGCATCAATGGTTGTTCCTGTAACTACAATAAAAGAATCTAATGCCGGCGTAAAAGGCATTGCAGCAACTTGTGCATAACTTACTGACGAAAAAAGCATAAACAAAGCAACCGCAACTAAAGAATAAATGTGTTTTTTCATATTAATATGTATTGATTTTGTTTGGTGATAAATTAACCCACAAAAATAAAACTATTTCTATTAATAACCAAAAATGTTGATTTTTTTTGATGATAATAATTTCGTTTTATTATTATTAAAAGGCGTTCTATAAAATCGACACCCCATATTGCTGATTAAAACCTTACTCACATGGGCTTAACTGCATACTGAATCATCTAAACATAATTATCTTAGAATTGAAAAATATAATTGAAAAATAGTAATTTTGATGTCAAAAATAGATTTCAATGACCTATATTGCTTCAAACAACAGATACGCTGACATGAAATATAAACAATGTGGAAAAAGTGGATTAAAACTACCCCTTGTTTCGCTAGGACTATGGCATAATTTCGGAGATAAAGATAAGTTCGAAAACGGAAGAGCTATCATAAGAAATGCCTTTGATTTAGGAGTCACACACTTCGACCTAGCTAATAATTACGGCCCTCCTGCTGGCTCAGCAGAAACAAATTTCGGAAAGATTTTGAAATCTGATTTAGCTTCTTACCGCGATGAGTTGATTGTCTCAACAAAAGCCGGATACGATATGTGGCCAGGTCCTTATGGCAATTTTGGTTCAAAGAAGCATTTGATTGCTAGCCTCGACCAAAGTTTACAAAGAATGGGATTAGATTATGTGGATATATTTTATCATCATCGTTGGGATGCTGAAACTCCCCTCGAAGAAACAATAGGGGCCCTTGAAATGATCTACAAACAAGGAAAAGCATTATATATTGGCATTTCTAACTACAAGGGTGAACAATCACAACTTGCCATCAATATGCTGAAAGAAAAAGGGATACCGCTACTTATTAACCAAGCAGGCTATTCGATGTTGAACCGCTGGGTTGAATCAGATGGATTGCTCGAAATTTTAGACAATAATGGCGTTGGATGTATTTGTTTCTCTCCATTGGCTCAGGGTCTATTGAGCGACCGATATCTAAAAGATATTCCTAAAGATTCGAGAGCTGCCCGACCCAATTCTTTTCTCAAACCTGAGCGAATTACATACGAATTACTAAGCAAACTAAAGCTTTTGAATGATATTGCAGCAAAACGAGGGCAAACACTAGCACAAATGGCTATTGCATGGTTATTAAAAGATCAACGTGTTACATCTGTCTTAATAGGTGCTTCTTCTGTTCAGCAATTAGAGATTAATATATCAGCAATGAAGCATTTGTCATTTGAAGAAGATGAATTAAAACAAATATCTGTTTTAATTGAATAAGGGAATCAAACTCAATTTCCCTGAATGAATTATTTGAAAAAGGGTACTCACAATGATGCAAGCAAAGCAAAACTTCGAAGCATGAAGCTCCTCGCCGCAAGAGGCGGAGTATTAAACTCATTTATCCCAACGAGCTTTGCTGTCGGCATTATTCCCTTCGGTCATGAAATTGTTCGTTCAACTTAGAATTTTCACTTTGCTGTCGCTCGTAAAAATTTAGTTTCACCAATAAATCTAAAGAGATGTAAATAGATTGAAAGGAGGAAAGCAAAAAACACCTCAAAAAAATCTTCGTTTTTTTTTTCAAAAATTCCAATTTTCAATTAGTCTCATTATCTTGTTATTACAACTACTTTTATTGACTTTCAATTGACTTTTCATTGACTTTCAATTGACTTTCAATTGTAAGTTTATCCAGATAAATCAAAACCGATG
>CAIXTV010000038.1 GCA_903922465.1 uncultured bacterium | reverse complement strand
TAGGTATAGGCGTTTAGGCCGCCCAGACAATTATTATTTGCTACCTTTGTAGCATGAATGAAAGAAATCAATTTTCCGGAGTGAACTCGATTAAATTCAATAGAGCATTTTCGACAGATGAAGACTGTTTTCGCTATTTGGCTGACATCAAGTGGAACGAAACTGAATTCCAGTGCAAAAAATGTGGTTATACAAAATACTGCCACGGAGTTAAGCCGTTTTCAAGAAGATGTATGAAATGCAAATATGATGAAAGCCCAACTGCAGGGACATTGTTTGATAAATGTAAATTCCCTTTGCAACTCGCTTTTCATATTGCATTCAAGATAAGCACAAAGAAGAAGGGAATGTCTTCGTTGGAATTGTCCCGAGAGTTTGAACTTCGTCAGAAGACTTGTTGGGAATTCAAATGGAAAATTCAACAAGCTATGCAAAGCAGTAAATTGCATCCAATCAATGGTATAGTTCATGTAGATGAATTCTATATCGGCGGACCAGAAGAAGGAAAACCAGGTCGAAGTAAAGGCAATAAAAAGCTTGTCGTTGTTGCCTTAGAAATAGTCGAAGGCGGAGTTGGACGTGCTTATGCTCAAGTTATCAGTGATGCTTCGAATACTTCGTTTAAACCATTTTTTGAAACATACATTAGCAAGGATGCAAAAATCGTTACTGATGTATGGAAAGGATATATTCCTCTAAAAAAAGATTACCCAAATATGGAACAAATGAAATCAGAAAAGGGCAAAAATTTTCCAGATCTTCATTTCCACATTATGAACATAAAGGGATGGTTAAGAGGAATTCACCAACATTGCACTGAAGAAAGACTTCAAGGATACCTTGATGAGTTCCATTTTAGGCACAATAGACGTTCAAATATGGGAACAATCTTCGATGTACTCATAAGAAAGATGATTTTTTCTAAGCCTATTCGTTTACAATCTGTTAATTAACATGGGATGTCTAAACGCCTATACCTAAGAAATCAAATACAATATGTATCAAATAGTATATCAACTACCAAACTCAAGAGAGACCAAAACTCAAATATTGAAAATGGATAAAGAACAACAGGAATTATATGATATTATTATGTCCTCATAAATAGGCTGCTAATTTTTGGGGTGTCCCAATGACGAAAACAGGAAAAAAAATGAATGAAGAAATTAACGAGAATTCTCTTGAGTATGCAAAGCAATTCAAGCCTTATTTATGCTTCGATTTGGGTGATGTAGTTTTTCACAAATCGGACAGGAGTAAAAAAACACCCATGACAATTGATGAAATTTTTCCATTTGCAGAAAGTTGCGATTATCGGATTCATAGGCTATCATCTCATAAAAATATGGAGCATGCCACATGTTGGGATAGATCGTTAATTCCATAAGTCAAGAATAAAAAAATATGCCGGTTTTCAAAATCCTAACCCTATCCTTACCCTTGAAATAAAAAAACCCACTGATAATCAGTGGGTTTCACTTTATTAAGGTGCCCAGAACAAGACTCGAACTTGCACACCGTAACCGGAACCAGCCCCTCAAGCTGGCGTGTCTACCAATTTCACCATCTGGGCAAACTGCCTTTAGCGGCTGCAAATATATAAAAAATTTCAAATCAGTTATCCTTTGTTAATCAATTTTTTAAAATCGTTGATTAACGCTCATAATTTACTTCATAAGATACATCTTCAATCACTCCCTGAACATTAAGGTAGAACTTATATATTTCATTCTTAATGGCTTTAGGGCTCTCGAATTTGTCGTATTGAAATTGCCCAGTGTTGATAGGTGCTGCTTTTAAAAATTTACTCTTCTCATAAATATTAATTTTTCCTCCGCCGGATACGGTTTCAACTCGTGTTGCCCTGCCCATCGAGAGCATTAACTCTTCCTGAGTTTTCCCTTTGTAATTTCTGATCAGCTTACTTTCAATACTGCAACCCGAACACCAGATCATCAAACTTATAAAAATGAACAACAATCTTTTTCTCATTATTTCATTTACTTATTAATAAAATATTGTACCCAAAATTAATTAATCTTTTCCTTTTTTACTCGCACTTGTGATCATAATCAAAACTCGAATTTTTCATTTCCTTCCGAGATGGTTTTGTGTTTTAAGGTGCTCAAGTAATCCGTCACAAGCATCTTGCAGTATATCAAGTACCAATTCAAAATCTTCATTGTCACCATAATAAGGGTCAGGAACATGGTTAAAAGTCATTTTTAGGCAAAAATCGGTCATTAGGAAAATTTTCTTCCTGTCTTTTTCTGATCGCGAAAGAGAATTCAAATCTTTAATATTCTGATCGTCCATTCCGATAACCATATCAAAGCGATTAAAATCGAGTTTTGGCTTTATTTGTCGTGATATGCTTGTAAGTTTATATCCACGCCTGATTGCATGCATCTGCATCCGGGCATCAGCAGGTGCACCAGAATGAAATCCGATAATTCCAGCCGAATCGCAGCTAATCAGATGATCCAATCCTGAAGTCTTAATTTTATCCTTCATAACAGCCTCGGCAGCCGGTGAGCGACAAATATTACCAAGGCAAACAAATAACAGTTGCTTTTCAATCATTCAATATTGTTTTTCAATGCAAAGATGAATGAAAAATAAAGAAGTAACAACGGTACTTTGATTTTTGATGGAAAATTAAACCAATAATTTAGTTTTTTTGTAATTTGTGGATTGTCAATAGTCGGTTTAGGGATCTTGCCCATAAATTTCGTGATAAAACCGGAAAATCCATGATAGTATTAAGTTAAAGTTAAATTCCTTTTATTGTAAATTACGGTTTAAAGACAATCAAAGTGTTTATCTGATTAGAATTTAGTCAGTTATAAATGCCATTTCAAAAAACTGTTTTACAACACTTTTTCTACCCTTTTATGGTAATATGAATTTCATACTTTTGCCGCTAATTTGGGAAAAATTTGATTTTCGCAATGAAATTTTTGTATTAAACAGTAATTTTAAAGAACAAAAAATTTAAACAATGGTTATTGATCCGATTTTTTGGCTGATTCCAGCCTCCTCGACACTTGCACTCTTTTTTGCATGGTTTTTCTTCAAACAAATGATGAAGGAAAGCGAAGGTACTGACACAATGGCAAAAATTGCCAAACACGTACGAGATGGTGCAATGGCTTATCTTAAACAACAATACAAAGTAGTTAGTATTGTTTTCGTAATTATCACACTTTTATTTGCCATAATGGCTTATGTTTTGGAAATACAAAATCCATGGGTGCCATTTGCATTTTTAACCGGTGGGTTCTTTTCAGGTTTAGCCGGATTTTTTGGAATGAGAACTGCAACTTATGCTTCAGCACGTACAGCCAATGCTGCTCAACGTTCACTTAATGATGGACTTAGAGTTGCTTTCCGTTCAGGAGCGGTAATGGGTCTGGTTGTTGTTGGTTTGGGATTGCTTGATATCTCAATTTGGTTTTTTGCACTTCAATTCATTATTGGTTCACTTGATTCTGTCACCAATACTATTATTGCGTCCGATCCTTCTATGAAATTGATCATTATCACAACTACAACACTTACCTTTGGTATGGGAGCTTCAACCCAGGCATTATTTGCACGTGTTGGAGGAGGTATTTTCACCAAGGCTGCCGATGTGGGTGCTGACCTTGTAGGGAAAGTTGAAGCTGGTATTCCGGAGGACGATCCACGCAATCCTGCAACTATTGCCGATAACGTAGGTGATAACGTAGGTGACGTAGCAGGTATGGGTGCTGACTTATATGAATCATATTGTGGTGCTATTCTTTCAACCGCTGCTCTTGGAGCAACAGCTTTTGCAAGTCTGGGAACACAAACACAGTTTAATGGCGTTATTGCTCCAATGGTTATTGCTGCTGTGGGTATTGTTCTTTCAATTTTCGGTATCTTTATGGTGAAAGCCAAAGAAGGTGCAACGCAGAAACAATTATTAAACGCTCTCGGGCGTGGTGTTAATATCAGTTCAATAGGAATTGCCATTTTCTCTTTTATTATCCTGAAATACCTTGATATTCCGAACTATTTAGGCGTATGGGGTGCTATGATGGCTGGTCTTGTAGGTGGAATCGGTATAGGTAAAATCACTGAATACTATACTTCTTCTGGGTATGCTCCTACCCGCAACATTGCAGAATCAACAAAAACCGGCCCAGCTACAGTAATTATTTCTGGTATTGGTACAGGTATGATTTCAACCGCTATTCCTGTACTGATCGTAGGAACTTCAATCATTCTTGCATTCCTTTTTGCATCAGGCTTTGATTTTAGTAATATCAGTTTTGGTTTATACGGAATTGCAATTGCCGCTGTTGGTATGCTCTCAACTCTTGGAATTACTCTTGCTACCGATGCTTACGGACCAATTGCAGATAACGCCGGTGGTAATGCCGAAATGAGCGGATTAGGTGCTGAAGTACGTATTCGCACCGATGCTCTTGATGCACTAGGAAATACGACCGCTGCAACCGGTAAAGGTTTTGCTATTGGTTCAGCTGCTTTAACAGCTCTTGCACTGATGGCTTCTTATATCGAAGAAATTAAAATTGCAATTGGACGTATTCCGGAGAAAATTGTTGAGTTTACCGAATTTGCTACAAAAAACCATTTTGTAAATTCAGAAATAAGTAAGGCATCTATTCCCGAAATGATGCAGTATCTACAACTCGACATTATGAATCCTCGTGTATTGGTTGGAGCATTTATTGGTTCTATGGCTGCCTTCCTTTTCTGTGGTCTTACAATGAATGCGGTAGGTCGTGCTGCACAAAGTATGGTTGAAGAAGTCCGTCGTCAGTTCCGCGAAATAAAAGGAATTCTTGAAGGCAAAGCTGAACCTGATTATGCACGTTGTGTCGAAATCTCTACCAAAGGTGCTCAAAAAGAAATGTTGTTCCCTTCGCTACTGGCCATTTTTATTCCAATCGCTACCGGTATAGTTTTTGGTGTTTCAGGCGTTGTTGGTCTTCTACTGGGTGGTACTTCTACCGGTTTTATCCTGGCAATTTTTATGGCTAATGCCGGTGGTGCATGGGACAATGCCAAAAAATATATTGAGGAAGGTCATCTTGGAGGAAAAAGATCTGCCTGCCATAATGCAGCCGTTGTTGGTGATACCGTTGGCGATCCATTTAAAGACACTTCTGGCCCTTCATTGAATATCCTGATAAAACTTATGAGCATGGTTTCGATTGTAATGGCAGGATTGACCGTGGCCTACCATCTCTTATAAATTATACTCAAATCAGCAAAATCTTTTTTTTTTGCATAATATTTCAAACCCTGGGTATAATATCCGGGGTTTATTATTTAAAACTTATTGAACGAATATTGCCTTATAATTGTTATACTCAAAAAATTCATCAAAAAGTTAATATTATGGCAGATTTACGAACCACTTATATGGGTGTTGAAATCAAGAATCCCATCATACTGGGTGCATCAAGTTTAGTTGAAGATACGGCTGTTATTCAGAAAATTGAGCGTGCCGGTGTAGCTGCAATTGTTTTCAGATCTTTGTTCGAAGAGCAGATTCATCTCGAACAAATACAGTTGGAAGATCAGCTTGGAGAGTACGACTATCGTAATGCGGAAATGGTTCGTCTGTTTCCGGAAATAAAACATGGCGGAGCAAAAGAACACCTTTTCAAACTCGAAAAACTAATATCTAAAGCAAGTATTCCTGTTTTTGCAAGTTTAAATGCAATTTATGATCAATCATGGGAGGAATATGCCGTTGCTCTTGAAAAAAGCGGTGTAGCTGGTTTGGAACTTAATTTCTACGATGTGCCGGTTGATGGAAACACTTCCGGTTCTCAAATCGAAGAACGTCAAGTGCGTATTCTTACCAAACTCAAAACTATCCTAAAAATACCTGTAAGTGTAAAACTTAGTACGTTTTATGCCAATCCGCTTAATATAATTTCACAATTCGACAAAGCAGGTGCCAATAGTATTGTTTTGTTTAACCGCTTTTTTCAACCTGAAATCAACATCGAAACCGAAGAATTCTTCTATCCATTCGACCTCACACACCAAAAAGATTACCAGTTAAGCCTTAGGTTTGCAGGTTTGCTTTATGGAAATATTGATGCCGATATCTGTGCCAGTCGTGGAGTATCAGATGGAAATGATGTAATTAAGATGTTATTGGCAGGTGCCGATTCTGTCCAAGTGGTGAGCGCAATATACAAAAATAAGGCAAGCCACATAACCAATATGATTGAGTTACTTGAAGAATGGATGGATGCGAGAGGTTATAAAACAATTGATGCATTTAAAGGGAAGTTATCAATGAAAAATATCAAAGATCCTTATGCTTATAAAAGGGCGCAATATGTTGATATTCTCATGAAATCGAATGAAATTATGAAAAAATATCCTATGGTTTAACCAAACATTCAGATATTTTGAACCCCGTTGTTGACAAAACTTCGGGGTTTTGTTTTAACGATAAATTCCTTAAATTTGCACATTATCAATCTTGTGTAATTATGAAATCTCTTTTTATCTCAATTCTTTGTGTATCTTTTTTTATAACGTCCTATGCTCAAAAAGGTAAAGTGATCGAAAGTCTGGTATTTAACAGTAAGATCGTGTCGTATCCTGTTAAATACTCAGTTTATCTCCCCGCGGACTACCAGTCATCGCAACGTAGCTATCCTGTTGTTTACCTTTTACACGGATACTCCGATGACGAAACCGGATGGATTCAGTTCGGCGAGGTTAACGAGATAGCCGATAAAGGTATTGCTGATGGAGTTTTTCCATCCTGTATCATCATAATTCCGGATGGTAAAGTAGCTTGGTATTGCAACAGTGCCAGTGGTAAGGATCGCTGGGAAGATATGTTTATTACGGAACTAATCCCTTTTGTGGAAAAAGAGTACCGAATAAGAACAAAAAAAGAATTTAGAGCGATTGCCGGACTTTCAATGGGGGGTTATGGCGCACTTGGATTATCTATGCGCAATCCTGACCTATTTTCTTCGTGTGTCGCTTTAAGCAGCGGAACTTTTTCAGATGAAGAAATAATGCAACAACCTGACAAACAGTATAACATGTATTTCAAAAATATTTTTGGGGAAAATCTGACAGGTGAGGTGCGAATAACCGAAGCATGGAAAGCACACAGCCCTCTTCATCTTATTAAAACTGTACCAATCGAAAAGTTAAAGGGAATAAGGTTCTACATTGATTGTGGTGATGATGATTTTTTGTATAAAGGTAATTCGCTGTTGCATATCGGAATGCGGAGTCTGAATATCCCTCACGAATACAGGGTCAGGAATGGAGCGCATGAATGGTCGTACTGGCGCACCGGATTATTTGATGGCTTGAAATTTATCGGCGAAAAATTTCATCGTTAAATCAAAAGAGAATTATGCCGGGATTTATGAATGGATTGTAAAATAATTAGAATCGTTATGCTTAAGAAAACTTCTTTCCATATAGTATTTATTAGTCTGATGCTTATTAATATAGTTCAGGCACAGATTGTTAATGAGATTAAGGTTATCATTAATAAAAGGATTAATCCTGTTCCTCCTTCTATGTGGGGCATTTTTTTCGAGGACATAAACTTCGCTGCCGATGGAGGGATTTATGCCGAGCTGATAAAAAACCGGTCTTTTAGTTTCAACGATCCAATGATGGGTTGGAAATGGATAAAAATGAAAAACGGAGATGGCGAAGGACGACTCTATAATTCAGGAGATATCTCGCAATTGAATAAAAGATTTGTAAGAATCCAATCAACCAAAGACAAAGGTGCTTTTGGACTTTCAAATGAAGGATTTCGAGGTATAGGATTAAAAAAAGATGCAGAATACCGTCTTTCCTTGACTGCCCGCAACAATAATTCGAATAATAGTACCAATCTTTTTATTGAGTTGCTTGACACTACAGGATTGGTGTTGGCTGAAAATATGATAACAGGAATTACAAAAGATTGGAAACAATATGAAATAATCCTGAAACCATCAATAACCTATGCTCATGCCCGATTGAACGTTCTGGTAAAAAGTAAAGATGCTGTTGAAATTCAAACGGTCAGTTTGTTTCCGGTTGATACCTGGAAAAAGAGAAAAAACGGGCTTCGAAGTGATTTGGTACAATTATTGGCTGATATAAAGCCCGGATTTGTCCGTTTCCCTGGGGGGTGCATTGTTGAAGGACGTGAGCTCGCAAACAGATACCAATGGAAAAAAACTGTTGGTGAAACTGCGGAACGTGAGCTTATTATCAATCGATGGAATACAGAATTTAAACATCGTCCGGCGCCCGATTACTTTCAATCGTTTGGTCTTGGATTTTATGAATACTTTTTACTTGCTGAGGATATTGGTGCGGAACCGCTACCAATTCTCAATTGCGGAATGGCGTGTCAGTATAACACCGGAGAACTGATCTCTTTAGAACATCTCGAACCTTATATTCAGGACGCACTCGATCTGATAGAGTTTGCGAATGGTTCAACATCATCAAAATGGGGGAAATTAAGAGCAACCATGGGGCATCCGAAACCTTTTAATTTGAAAATGATGGGTATCGGAAACGAACAATGGGGTTCGCAATACATCGAACGTTTTAAGCTGTTTAGCAGCATTTTAAAAACAAAACATCCTGAAATAAAACTGATAACAAGTGCCGGACCTGGTCCCGATGGCGAAAGGTTTACCTATCTATGGGATGAACTCGTGAAATTGAATGCCGATTTTGTTGATGAACATTATTATCAGCCTCCTGCATGGTTTTTAAAGAATGCCGGCAGATATGATAGTTATCCGCGCAGCGGACCAAAAGTGTTTGCAGGAGAATACGCTGCACATTCAAAAGGGAATACCGATCCTACATCACGTAATAATTGGGAAAGTGCATTAGCTGAAGCTGCATTTATGACAGGTTTAGAACGCAATTGCGATGTTGTCCAAATGTGTTCTTATGCTCCGCTTCTTGCGCATAAAGATGCCTGGCAATGGAATCCCGATCTGATCTGGTTCGACAACCTCAGGGCAGTGCCGACACCAAACTATTTTGTGCAAAAGTTATTCTCATCGAATAAAGGGACCTATACTATTCCGATTCTAAAAGATAACAGTGTTATTACCGGAAAAGATAGTATTTATGCCTCGGCAACAATTGATGAGATAACAAAAGATTTGATTTTGAAATTAGTAAATGTTTCCCAAAGGGCGATTCAGCATAAGTTTTCATTTACAGGAGGTTCTTTTAAAAGTCAAATTGCTGATATGGAGGTTTTGAAAAATGCTGATGTGACGGCCTTTAATAGTTTTTCCAATCCGGAAAGTTTGTACATTGAAATACAAAAAATAAAAGTCACAGGCAGGTCTTTGATGCTGACAATTGATGGAAATTCTGTTAATGTTTTGAGAATCAAATTGCAATAGTATTTAAAGCTAATAAAAATGAAAAGGAACTTGATTGGAAAAGTTATTGGTGGTCTGAGTTTGACATCAGCAATGTTTGTTTTCCAAGCATGCTATGGAACTCCTCAGGATTTTGGACTCGATTTGCTCGTTGAAGGGCAGGTAAAATCTAAAATATCAGGACTTCCGATAAAAGGAATAAAAGTCTCTGTTGCTGACAATTTGCAATACGAATACACAAATGATGAGGGCAGATTCTCTTTTTATACCGAGAAAAGAGATAACCTAAGTATTTTGTTTGAAGATATTGATTCAATACAAAATGGCATCTATTTGAATAGAGATACTGTTCTGAAAAATTCAAAAGAAAAAGTATTTTTGGATATTAAGATGGAAGAAAAATAGATGTTTTCATCCTTTAAAAAGCTTTTATTTCGCAAATTCAAAAGGTCTGAAACTAAGCTTCATGAGCTGAATTATCTTTTTTGGGAATGTACAACAAGATGCAATTTAAACTGCCTGCATTGTGGAAGTGATTGTTCTAAAGATAGTTTATATCATGATATGCCGCTTGATGATTTTTTGTCAGCACTTGACACCGTTAAAACACCTTCAAAAAATTTCATGGTTGTACTGACAGGTGGCGAACCACTCCTGCGAAAGGATATTGAATTATGTGGGAGAGCAATCAAAAAAAGAGGAATGAAATGGAGTATGGTTTCCAATGGGCATTTATATGATAAGGAAAAACATATTTCATTGTTAAATGCCGGACTTGGTGCTCTTACTATAAGTCTGGATGGTTTGGAGGAATCTCATAATTGGTTGCGAAATAGTAAAGACAGTTTTAGCAGAGTTAGTAATGCTATTAATTTGGCTGTCAGTTCATCGCGACTATATTTCGATGTGGTAACCTGCATAAATAAACGCAATTTTCAGGAACTTTCATCGATTCGCAACTATTTGATTCAGAAGGGTGTAAAAGCATGGCGATTATTCACTATTATACCTATTGGACGTGCAATAAGAAATCCTGAATTGTTTTTGGATAATTGCCAATTGATAGAACTAATGGAGTTTATTAATAAGTCAAGAAAATCTTCTGCCATTGATGTAAAATTTAGTTGCGAAGGATATGTTGGTAATTATGAATTGAAAGTTAGAGACAATTATTTTTTTTGCAGAGCAGGGATTAATATTGGTTCAATTCTAATTGATGGCTCAATTTCAGCATGTCCAAATATAGATAGGGATTTTGCGCAGGGAAATATCTACAAGGATAATTTCTATGATATTTGGCAAACAAAGTACGAATTATTCAGAAACAGGAGATGGACAAATATAGGTAAATGCGCCGAATGCGCCGATTATAAGGATTGTCAGGGTAATGGATTTCATTACTGGCAGGGAGATAAGAAAAACGTATTAGTTTGTCATAATGAACAACTTAAAAAACAACATTAAAATTGGAAGTGAATGAAAAGAGCAAATGGGCAATCAACTTTTGTTTCCCCGAGGATTAACTTTGAAAGGACTTCCTACTCATTTAATTCTTGTTCAGGATTATTTGTTTGTCATAGCTGCCATTGTTAGAAGTATTATTATATAATTCATCTTCAGGTTTAGTAATATATCGTTTAGGGTTAAATATATAGGTCAAAATAAAAGAATATATGAAAGTATCAGAAACAAAAAATAGACGATTTTTAGCTTCAAACAGAACTGAATTTGTAAAATATTTCAATAAACATTCATGGCTATATAATATTTTATGGGCTTATTATTAATTTAGGAATGAGTGACGCTTATTATTACTTTTCAACTAAACGGCAGTATTTTAAATTTCCAGCTGTTATTTTGGTAAATTTGTAAATTAAAAATCAAATCTCAATAATGTTCTTGACGACATTGCCACTCAGAGTGAAGGTGAATTTAATTATGGTAAAATTGACGACGATCGAACAAGAAGATGAATAGAGCATTACACAGTAAAAATAGAACGGTTAGTGCGAACTTTTGTAATAAAAATACAACATAGATGGAAATCCTCTTTAAACACGAAAACGAAAAATTTATTCTCGATAAGAAGTTTGATATTAAATACTTGTTACCCATTGGGAATTATGTGCAGTGGAAGTTGGAAAACAACTTCTGGGACGACTATAACGAGTTGTTTCATGCAACCAAACTTATAGAAATTCTCAAAAATGATGCGGATGTTTGGATTGATTCGCATGTTTTTTACAGAAATGATATATTGACAGGGGTTTTATTAATTGTTGGCGGTAAACTTAAAAAATTGGAAACAAAGTATTTTATCGAAAACGAAGATCAATCGCTATTGCTAAAGTATTTTCACATTATTGATAAAGGTCAAGGTTTTGGTAGGTATTGGATAAATTCAATTATTATCCCATATTACAAAGAAAGAGGTTACAGACACATTTTTGTCAATTCAAGCCATGAAAAATCCTTCCCATTCTATAAAGAACTTGGTTCATTAATAGCAACTTATGAACAAATCAGTGACAATAACCTCTATCTCAGAAGTGGTAATTGTTTTTTAATAAACCTATAGTACTGAAGATTTTATGATTTTTTGTCGGTACAATATTTTACCATTGTTGCCTAATGTAACCAAATAAACTCCATTTTTCAGGAATCCCAATTCAATAGTCTCTTCTGTTCCTATTCTTTCGGAATAAACTAATTTCCCCTGAAAATTATAAATACATATATCTGTGGGCATACTGTTTTTCACAGACAAAACTTTGTCGAAAGGGTTTGGAAACAACAGAAATTCAGACATTCCAATTTGCTCAACACCAACAATTTTGCAGTAGGTTTCGGGCAGTTTAGGGAAATAATGTTTGATAAGATAGTCTAATAATACCTGAGCAGTTTTTGTAGCAAAATCCTGCCGCGCTACTTCGTTAAACCTCACATCCTGATTACATTCTATCTGAATTCCATCAATAGTACCTAAAGTTTTTGAGCCGTGTCTTTCAGTATTATAACCACCGCTGAAATATGTCTGTCCGGTAAGTGGGTAGCGATCATCGGCACTTGGAACGGCAGGAAATCCTTTTGCAGCAAACAATGTTCCCAGACTTGTATTCCCGCGAAGCAAATCAGAATGTGCAAGATTTAAAACGTTAGAATTAATCAGTTTTTTAATACTGCTGAAATTTATATAAGCGGCCGTGTTCAAAACAGCATCGGAGTATGCAAGCTGGGTGGCAGTAAGTAAATAACCCAACTCTAATCGCTGAATGGCATGTCCATGTCCGTGAAGATCAATGTAAAGTCCTTTTCCTGATTTTTTTGTTACATTGGCTGATGCGGTATCCAGAAAATTATGAAATTCGTTCCATGCTTTATCTGCAAATTCATTTCCACAGGCTGCTTCAGGCAGATCTCTGTTAGCATCAAGTTTTGTTCGTTTAAGGTTGTTTATGACAATGTGCGGATAACAGCCTGTAATGTTATATATTGCATCGCGTATTTCCTTCGCAAGATTGGTGGTATAAGAATCAGTTACTGTTTCGTCTCCGCAGGTTCTGTCGGGGATTTCAGAGGGCGCAACTGCACCGCCGTGAGGTACGGATATAATAAGTGGCAAATTCCCGGCAATATATTCAATGTAGTTATTTCGGCCAAAATACGTGGTTCCCGGAACAAATGGCTGCGCGTAGGTTAAACACTGAATAAATAGGAGAAGTAAAAGAAAAATCTCCCTGAAAATAATTTTTTGTTTCATTGTTTTTGTTTTATAAATTTTTCGGAACTGACAGATCCGAGTGATAACTCTTTCATTTTGGAGTATAGAAGCCTCCTGTTCATTTTCAGGTATTCTGCTGTTTTTGTCTGATTATTGTCATTCAGAGCAAGAGCTTCTTCAATGATCTTTTTCTCCACAATATCAATTACTTTTTTAAAAGAGAGTCCTTTTTCAATTAATGAAATAAACGAAAATTCTTCGTTTGGGGCGACTGACTTCAGCGGTAATTGATTAATTGTCAGGACACCGTTGATGGCTGTAACTATTGCGCTGTGAATAGTATTTTCAAGTTCACGAATATTTCCGGGCCAGTTGTACGAATGTAGTTTATTTCTCAATTCAACAGAAATAAAGAGTTTTTTCTGTGCGCTGTATTTTTGTAAAAAGTAATCTATCAGAAGATCTATGTCGTCTTTTCTTTCTCTCAAAGGGGGGATACTTATCCTGACAACGCTAAGTCTGTAATAAAGATCTTCGCGGAAATTGCCACTCTCCATTTCCTTTTCAATATCTTTGTTTGCCGATGCAATTACTCTTACATCAACTGTAATGGGAGTAACACCACCAACACGGAAGAATGATTGGTTTTGCAATATTCGCAATAGCCTTACCTGCAATGACTGAGGCATACTATTAATCTCATCCAAATAAACAGTACCACCATCGGCTACCTCAAAAAGACCTTTTCGGCGCGAATCGGCACCTGTAAAAGAGCCTTTCTCATGTCCGAAAATTTCACTTTCGAGCAGTGATTTGGAGAATGCGCCGCAATTAATTTTTACATAAGGCTTATCAGCTCTCAATGAATGTCTTTGAATAGCATCTGCAATTAATTCCTTACCTGTACCGCTTTCACCCTGAATCAGTACAGTAGCATCGGATGGAGCAATACGACCAATGAGTTTAAAGATTTCCTGCATTTTAATATTTCTTCCGATTATATTGTCTTTGCGAGGCTGATTAACTGATTCGTTGACGATTGAACGTAGTGTTTTAACTTCCGCCAATAAATTATGGTATTCGTTTGCCCGCTCAACAACAAGGATAAACTCATCGAGCTCAAAAGGTTTTTCCAAATAATCAAATGCACCGAGTTTCATAGCTTCAATAGCTCGTTCACTTGTACCGTAAGCTGTGAAGATGATTACAGGAACATCATTTGCGATTGCTTTCATCTCCTTCAAAACTGCCAATCCATCTTTCTTGGGAATATTAATATCAAGAATTACTACATTGGGTTTATCCTGATTAAACTTTTGTAAGGCCATTTCGCCGTTTCCCGCTTCAATTGCTTCGTATCCCAATGGTGAAAGCAGATCGGTAATATTTTTTCTCATCGAAGTTTCATCGTCAACAACAAGTATTTTCTTTGCGGTATTCACCATATTCTGTTTTATTGCTGTAAAGGTATTTTAATTGTACAATTTGTCCCTTTTTCAATGTTTTTTGAGAAGAATATTTCCCCGTTATGCGCCTTAACAATTTGGTACGAAATTGCTAAACCTAATCCGACTCCCGATTCTTTGGAAGTAAAAAACGGCTCAAAAATTTTATTGATTATTTTTTCGGGAATACC
>CAIXTV010000037.1 GCA_903922465.1 uncultured bacterium | reverse complement strand
CATCGGTTTTGATTTATCTGGATAAACTTACAATTGAAAGTCAATTGAAAGTCAATGAAAAGTCAATTGAAAGTCAATAAAAGTAGTTGTAATAACAAGATAATGAGACTAATTGAAAATTGGAATTTTTGAAAAAAAAAAACGAAGATTTTTTTGAGGTGTTTTTTGCGTCTTTCTGTTCACACTGTGAATTTTCAATTGCTTAATCTGGATTAAATACAAGAGAAACAGGCTTTTCGTTAAGTTTATTTAGTGTTTTCCTGATAAAGAAAAGGGATGCCTCAATGTGAATATTGTGGGCTTTCTTAGTGTAGTTTATGTTAAAATCAGAAAAGTAATGAAGAATTAATTCATGATTGTCAAATGAATGGTGTGACAAGGAAAGCTAACTCGCAATGAGGCTGCCTCATAAGCTCTGCTTCGGGCTAGTTTATCAGAAAACATCAAAAGTGAAGGTGTTTAGCCCCGTGAGATTATGTCGAAGGCTAAGCATTAGGCAGTGGCCCAAATATTTCATTGTAAATAGAATCAATCTTCTCTATAATTAAAGCCTTATTAGGAGAATGTTTCAATTGATAAATTTCGCTCTGAATCACATGAGGGTCGATAGGCTTTCCATCGTAGCGCATAAACGATAAAGCTATTGCAATGTAGGCATTGCTATGACTGGCATATAGGTTGCCGGCACTTTTCATCTTTTGCATCAGCATTATTATGCAAATATCACCTGTGCCAGTTACATTCAAATAAGTTTTCATTGGAAGTCCTTTCAATAAATTCTTCAGAAGCTTGGGGTTTTCAAACCAATGGTGCGTTGTCGCATACGCGATTAAAAGATCAATTTGTTTATCGCTACCCAAAAAATTCAATTTGGGTGTTTTTATAGTTGAGATGATGTTTTTTTCATCAATTGTTTTGGAATTACCTTCCGCATTTCCACTAGGAACAGTATTTTTATTGCCCTCTTTTCTTTTATCTGGCTTGTTAAATATATTATTCATACAAACGAATTTTAAATTTGACTGTAAAAATAACCATAATTATATTGTAACATATGTTTTAGGCAAAATATTTCTGAAAATTTTATCGACCAAAAGGTTGGGGGTTTTCATTAAATATAATTTTCTTTTCTAATGCTTTGAAATTGTGTTATGAAGAATGATTTCAAAAACAAAAGGCTCGCTATTGCGAGCCTTTTATGTATGATGAATATGAGGTCTTTAATCTATAAGTTTTGATTAATACACTATTATCTTGGCTACCTTAACCACATCGTTCGAAACAAACCTCATAAAATAGATGCCTGATTTCATTTGTTTCAAATCGATGGTTTTTAGATATTCGCCATTAATATTGCCAATGTTTTCCTGATATATCAATTGTAGGTTGTTGCTGAAAATGCTAATAGAAGCTTTTTCGGAATTACCTTTTATTGAAACATTCAGTATGTCGTGTGCAGGATTGGGGTATAAATTAAATGATAGATCGTTGCTGTTTTCTTCAACATCGGCACAAACTATCCAACTCACTAAAATTTGAGCAATAGTAGAGCAACCGTTAGTGTTAGCAACCTGAACATAAAAAGGGGTGCAACCTAAACCATGTCCGATAGAATCTACACTAATGATGGCTGTTGTTGCCCCAGTCGACCATAGATAGCTGCCAAAGCCACTTCCTGCATTCATGGTTAAAGATTGATTGGCACAAAGAGTGGTGTCGTTAGGCAAAGCAACAATAGGGAAGGCCTTGATGGCAACCACATATTGCTTGGTGCTGCTGCAAAGGAGGCTGTCGGTTACGGTAAGTTTCACCGTGTAATTTCCAACAGTGCTAAAGGTGTGTTGAATGTCGTTGCCTTTATAATCGATCACGCCATCGTTATTGATATCCCATAAATAAAAAACATTGCTGTGTGCCGAAGAGTTGTCGTTGAAGCTGGTAGGTTGTCCGGTGCAGGTTCCGCTATAGCTGAAGTCGGCAGTGAAACACGATCTCCAACCATCATCCTTAATGCTATAGTCGGTGGCATTTAAACCCGATATATTTTGAGCGGCTTTCACACTATAAAAATAAAACTCACCATTGGCGGCTGTTGCATCGGTGTAAGTTAGGGTGGTAATCCATCCGCTAATGGCTGTTCCATTGCTTCCTGCATTGCTGCTACGATATACCATATAGTGAGTTGCAGTGGGAACTGCAGTCCACGACAGATGAACGCCGTCAGAAAAACTTCCGTCGGAAGCAAGCACATTGGCGGGAATGGTCATAATGCCGTTTTGTTTCACTTCAATCACATAAGGCGAATTCGATGCTGTAGCAGAACTAATGGTGATGTGTCCTGTTCTACTTGCCCCGGCATTAGCCGTGGTGGCTATGCGAATGATTCCACTGTTGCTGCCTGTAGCTCCGCTGAGGATGCTTAGCCATGTGGTGGCATCAGAAGCGGCGCTCCAACTAAGGCTTCCACCTCCGGTATTGGTGATGCGAATGGTGTCGGTGGCTGCGAGGGCGCTCTTTGCAAAGGAAAGAGGAAAAGTAAGTATCATCGCAGGCTCTTCATTGGCAAAAGTAAGGGTGTCGTCTGTGGTTCCATTGTTAGCATTGTCGATATAAATAGTTACGTTTGAGGTTTGAAGATTGGTCCAATCGGGACTAATAATATGAGTAGTGTTTGCAGCAATGGAAATGGTGTCGTGCAAAAATCTTTTCTCTCCGGCAGTGCCTGCATTGCGGATGAAAAGATCGTAAGTGCCAGCGGCACCGGTATTAATAAGCTTGACGTCATCATTATTCAAAATCTGAATGTTTGAACTTCCGTTGGCACTCAAACCAAGCCTGCTCACTTCAACCACCAATTCGTTGCCCGATGCCTCGAAGAGACCCGAAAGGCTGATATTCTTGGTGATATTATCGGTATTGGATATTTTAAGACCATTAGTTCCATAAGAAATTAAATCTTTTTGCGAAAGATTAGCACCACCTCGTGAATAACTATAGGTGCTTGTGCCTCCAAAGATGCTCATCACCGCACCCGTATTGTTGAAGTTCTTCATTTGAATATTATACTGACCGTCGGGAAGATAATAGCCTTCGGGAAGCTGTGCGGTGCCGGTTTCCGGATTAAGGGGATAGGCCCCGGGTATGTTATCTATCAAAAGATTTGCCTGAAGACCCGATGTTTGTCCAGCAGCATTACTAATTAAGAAATCACAATCAGCAGCAAAATAAACTGAAAGGCTGGTAGATTTGCTGTTGTCATCCATAAAGCTCGATTTAGCAAGAGAATCTAACAAAGGTGTAGCATACCAGTTTCTAACAGGCCATCCTAAAAACAAGCCCTTATGAGCATTGTCTCCACCCCATTCAGAAGTGGCAACATTGGAGTTAAGCGAAAGATTGTAATACCATGAATCTAATGCCTTGTTAACCGTAACCACTCGAGTAGTATCATTAGGGTAATTATTGTCATAAATATAGATGTATTCTAGGTCCAAATCTATAGTATCAGCTAAAACCTTATATGGATTAACAATGTGCCCACCCCCACCGTTTTGATTTCGAAGTATAAGACCCTTAAGATTTTTACTGTTATCGAAAAGCATTTTCTTGACATCCTCTAATGTTGAAGTAGGAGTTTTATACCATTGTGTAAACTTATATTTATTATAAGGAATCTGACTTTGTTTCACCATAATGTTGTTGATGCAATCCTGATTGGCAATATTAATATTATTGTCATATAATTTATTCGTGCTCCACACCCCGACATTAGGGAAGTTTGCTTTAAAACGTTGCAAGCTGTCATAAGCCATAAAGCTCGACTGAACAAAACCAAAACAAGAACCTCCCCACTCTTTTAAATTTTTCTTATATTTTAAAACGGCATTGTATTTAAGCACTTTAATCTGGTTCGAAACAAAGTAGCACTGTTCTTCACCCAAAACTCTAACAAACAATGGCCAGTCGGGGAAGAAACTTCTTTTAATAGTGTCAATAGTGCCATTAGGGTAGGTCATTTTAGGAAAAGGAGCAGCCCCGCCAAGATAGGGGTCATGTGTGTAATTGAATTGTTGATACCAGGTAGCCGGCCAACAGTTCTCTCTGCCATTACGGAACTTCCATCCATCAGGCTTAGGCCTGAAATCGATCTCGCAAACAGAAGTGGTAAAACCTTTATAGGTGTTAGAAGCATCTTTAAAATAACCAACCGCATAACCTTTATTATTAATGTCTCTTATTTGGAAGTCAGAAGCATCGGTTTTCTTTATTTCTTTAAAAACACCATTCTTATAAACAAAAGAACGGTTTAAATCGAACACCCCAACTATGATGTTACTATCGTTGATGGCAGTAAACATGGTTCGGGTCGATCCGGGATAATCATATTGTGTCCAAACATTGTTTTCCCAAATCAATCCATGTCTATTAGAACCATCAATCCACAAGCCTGCCCTCTTTCCATTATTATTAATACCATTCATATAGGTTGGATTATAGTTGTAATGAAAAGGAGTATTGGTTCCACTGCACATCGAGAAGCTAACGTGAGTTGCACTCTCTTTGTAATCGCCTATGATACAATCTGCATCATTAATGTCCCTTGCAATGGTGATGTCCATAGTCGCAAGCCAACTGGTAGTGAGGTCGGTGTAGGTGAAGTTATTATCATCATATGAAAAGCCCTCATTGTTGGTGTTCACTCCAGTGGTGTTATAAGCGCCAACTACTTTCAGATGGTTGTTGATGCCATAAATAAAAGTTTGGAGGGCTCCCGGATAGTCTACATAAACTATGGCTGACGCCGAAACGTCATAAATGAAGGCATGAGTTGCAGTGCTTCCATAATCATAATAACCTGCAAAGTCGTTCGAATCGTTGGTGCAAGTAATGTAGGTGTTTGTGGCCCCGGGAATACTGAAGGGAAAAACCTGGGCTTGTAATTTGTTTCCAATGTAGGCAAACAATAAAAACACTAAGAAAAGAGTAAAAGTTTTTTTCATGTTGATAGTTTTAGTTGAATAAAATGTTGAACAAAATTAATATCATGAAACAAAGATAGTATTATATTACGACTAACACATAATAGTGATTAATCTTTTCAAAAATAATTTAAAATATAGCTTCAGGAAAATGATTTATGATAAATAGGAACGCAAGAAAAAATTAGAACAATTATTGTTACAAAGGTGCATTTAGTTTTATTTAAATGAAACAAAACGGCAAATAGCTAAAGGCTTTAATATCATAAAGTGGAAATTTTATAATATTCACAATGAAAAAGAATCAAATATTGCAATACCAATTAATTATTTTACTTTTGCCGCTTCAGTATCTGATCACAATATAAGCTTTAATATTAAAATATGAAGAATAAAATAACTCATATCGGCCTTTTAGTGCTGTGTGTTTTTATGCTAAGCCTAAACGCTTGCAAACACGAACCTGTTGCGCCTATCATTGATGAAAGCACCATTCCTTCAAATATTTGTTTCAACGAGGAGATTCTTCCATTAATGCAATCAAATTGTGCCTACAGTGGCTGTCATGCAGGAAACCAAGATCCTGACTTAAGCACTTATAATGGGATAATGGATTTGGTTAAACCCGGCAATCCTAAGGGCAGTCGTTTATATGAGTTTGCAATTGGAAGCCAAATGCCCCCTTCTCCAAAAACTCCATTAAATTTACAACAGGTTACTTTAATTTATGGGTGGATTAAGCAAGGTGCTTTAAATAACACTTGTGGATGCGACACAAATATTTATACTTTTTCGGGTTCGGTTTTGCCAACGATACTTAACTTTTGCTCTGGTTGTCATAGCGGAGCAACTCCTTCAGGAAATATCAATCTTCAAAATTACAGTCAAATTGTTTATGCAATTGACAACAAAGGGCTTTATGGTAAAATAACAGGCGCTTCCGATCCTATGCCTCCTCCTCCTTCTGGTTTAATGAGTGCATGCAGAATACTTCAAATTAAAAAATGGATTGATGCTGGTAAACCAAATAATTAAATGAAAAAATCTAATAAATACTTACCTCTTGTTTTGTTGGCAACATTGTTTCTAACTTCTTGCTATTACGACAAAGAAGATGTTTTATATCGCTTTTCTCAATCAAATGCCAATTGCGATACTTCTATAGTAACCTATGCTCTATCTGTTGCACCCATAATGCAATCTTATTGCAATACTTGTCATAGCACAGCCAGCCCCTCAGGTGGATGGGCTACCGATACACATGCCGGCTTGAGTGTAATCGCTCTAAACGGTAAGCTTTATGGAGCGGTGAGTCATTCAATCGGATTCTCTGCAATGCCAAAAGGGGGTAATAGTCTAAGTACATGTGATATTTCAAAAATTAAAATTTGGATAGGTGCAGGTGCATTAAATAATTAAATAAAATAAGTGAAATGAAAAAATGGTTAAAAATCATCCTGATATTATTTGCTATTGGAATTATAGCAGCGGGTTTAGTCTATAAATTCTATATAAACAAAGCTCATCCAGATTATGAGAAATTACCTGCTGACTTTAAAATGAAAGCAGAAGTTATCTATAATGAATATGTTAAAGACAAAAAAGCGTCCGATTCAATTTACAACGGAAAAGTTGTAGAAATTTCAGGTAATGTGGCCAAAATAGAATCAGTAGACACCTTAGTAGTCGTTACATTTGTTTTTAAACAGGGTGATTTTGGTGACGAGGGTATTAGGTGCACTATGTTGCCAAAATATAATGAAGAAACTAAGAAAATTGCCACAGGAACCGAAGTTAAAATAAAAGGATTTTGTTCAGGTTATAACGATACCGATGTAATACTTGAAAAAGGCTCCTTAGTTAAAGAGTAATCATAAACCATAAATAATTTACACAACATGAAAAATTTGATAAAACTTGCTTTCATCTTATTGATGATAAGCAACAGCGCATTTGCACAAAAATACATCACTAAAAACGGTCATATCTCTTTTTTCTCAGATGCTCCTTCCGAAAAAATAGAAGCTAAAAACAATCAGGTAAGCACAGCGCTTGATATAACAACAGGCGATTTGGTTTTTAAAGTTCTGATAAAATCATTTGAATTTAAAAATGCTTTAATGCAAGAGCACTTTAATGAAAATTATTTAGAGTCAAATAAATTTCCTAATGCTACTTATAAAGGTAAAATCACAAACCCTAAGGAAATTGATTTTACAAAAAACGGAAAATATAAAGCCAATGTTGAAGGAGAAATGACAATTCACGGAGTAACCAAAAAGGAAAATCATGCTGGTGTTTTTGAAGTTAAAGATGGTAAAATCATTGCAAGCTCAAAGTTCTTTATTGCTCTTAAAGATTACAATATTGAAAAACCAAAAATGGTTTTAAATAATATTGCCGACAAAATTGAAATTACAGTTGAAGTAAGTTTAGAGAAAATCAAATAATTTCGAACAAAAACAATCTTAACGCTCAATAGAATAGAATTGGGCATTAATCAATCTAATTTTGCTGTTAATTTCTAACTAAAATTCCATTATGCAAAAAGCTATATTTTATTTCATTTTATTTCTTAGTTTGTCAAGTCGTACCGTGAAATCGCAAGATTTAATGGACTTGCTTGCTGACGATAAACCCAAAAAAGAATTTACAACTGCTGCTTTTAAAACTACTCATTTGGTTATTGGTCAATCAATTGAAAATGTAGCCAAAGGACATTTAAATTTCATGATTTCCCATCATTTTGGTCTTATTAATTCGGGGGTTTCTAATTTCTGGGGATTAGATCAATCAACTATACGTTTAGGTTTAGAGTATGGTTTATTCGACAGGCTTGAAATAGGACTTGGTCGTAGTTCGTATCAGAAAACTGTGGATGGATATTTAAAGTATAAATTGTTCAGACAAAGCAATAAGTTGCCTTTTTCTGTTTCCTATTTTGGAGGAATCACAGTTAATACCCTGCCATTTGAAGACAAAAGCCGTGTAAATTATTTTACTTCCAGATTAGCTTTTGTTAATGAATTATTGATTGCTAGGAAGTTTAGTAATAATTTGTCTTTACAATTGATGGGCCTACATGTTCATAAAAACCTTGTTAAACGGGTTATCGATCAAAATGACGCATTTGCTGCTGGCTTAGGTGGAAGATTTAAATTCACACAACGTATGTCCGTAAATGCAGAGTATTATTATGTGATGCCTGGTCAAACAGCTAAGGACTGTAAAAATTCATTATCTGTAGGGGTTGATCTTGAAACAGGAGGACATGTATTTCAGTTATTTCTTACCAACTCTCAACCTTTGTTTGAAAGAGGATTTATTACTGAAACACAAGGAAATTGGTCAAAAGGTGAAATCTATTTTGGGTTCAATATAATTAGAACATTTTCAATGGCAAAATCAAAGTAATTCAGGGGAAACTGAAGAGAAATTAAGCTTTATAGAATTAAAGTGATTTTATAATTAACTATATTTCAGTATTCAAACTAAAATATTCTATGTTTTTCTATAATATACTTTGATTCCTTAAAAATAGTTGTAATTTTGCACCTCTAAAATGATCATGTAGCTCAGCAGGTAGAGCACATCCCTTTTAAGGATGGGGTCCTGGGTTCGAATCCCAGCATGATCACAGAAGCACAACCTAATAAGTTGTGTTTTTTGTTTTTATACAATTTTTATTCGTGAAACTAAATTTTTACGAGCGACAGCAAAGTGAAAATTTTAAGTTGAACGAATCCCTACAGCATCGCTCGTCGGGATAAATGAGTTTAATACTCCGTCTCTTGAGGCGAATAGAATAATTATTGCTTGGAGATACCTCGACAGCTTGCAGTGAGGAGCTTCATTCCTCTCTTTTCCCCATAAAAAATCCCCATTCCTTTGTCAATAAAAGAAATGAGGATAATATTTTATAAGTTTTATTAACCTAAGGGCACCATACCTGGTTTAAGTTCTCTATTATAAAGTCCCTGTTGAAGATTTTTGTTTATTTCTTTATATGTTTGTATTGTATATTCAACATCTTCAAGTGTATGCACTGCAGTAGGGATTAGACGTAACATAATGACTCCTTTAGGAACTACAGGATAAGTCACAATGGAGCAAAAGATATTATATTTTTCTCTTAAGTCAAAAGTAATAAAGGCTGCTTCCGAAGGACCTCCAGATAAAAAAACAGGAGTAACTGGCGATTGTGTGTTGCCAATATTAAAACCTGCATCTTTAAGTCCTTTCTGAAGAGCATTGACTATTGTCCACAATTTGTTTTTAAGTTCAGGTTGTGTTCTTAATAACTCTAATCTCTTTAATAATCCAAAAACCATAGGCATGGGTAAAGATTTTGCGAAAATCTGTGAGCGAAGATTATATCGTAAATAGTTAATGACTTTCTCTGATCCAGCAACAAAACCACCTATGCCTGCCATTGCTTTTGCGAAAGCACCAAAGTACAAATCAACTTCATTCATCACTCCTAGTTCTTCTGATGTACCAGCTCCTGTTGCTCCCATAGTGCCAAAGCCATGAGCATCATCAATCAGAATTCTGAAATTATAATTCTGCTTCAGTTTTACAATTTCGTCAAGCTTTCCTAAATCACCCGACATTCCAAAAACTCCTTCGGTAATTAATAGAATACCTCCGCCGGTTTCCTCAGCTAATTTAGTAGCTCTTTGTAGTTGTTTTTCGCAGCTGATAATATCATTATGTGGGTAGACAAAACGTTTTCCAATATGTAAACGCAAACCATCAATGATGCATGCATGAGATTCTGAATCGTACACCACAACGTCTTTACGATCGAGAAGCGTATCTATAATGGAAATCATCCCTTGATAACCATAATTAAGAAGATAAGCATCCTCTTTCTTTTCGAAATCGGCCAATTCTCTTTCTAATTGTTCGTGAAAACGAGTTTGTCCTGACATCATCCTTGCACCCATTGGATAAGCTAGCCCCCATTCAGCAGCCGCATCTGCATCTGCTTTGCGAACTTCAGGATGATTAGCAAGGCCCAAATAATTGTTTAAACTCCAAACTAAACGTTTTTTACCTCTAAATGTCATGTAATTTGAAATTTCTCCTTCCAATTTAGGAAAAGTATAGTAACCATGACCAATTTCTGCATATTGACCTAAAGGTCCCATGCTTTTATCTATTTTGTCGAATATATCCATGAAACAATATTTATTAAAATTATTTGGTCGCGAAATTAAGAATTTAAATTTACAATTTTGAGCTATTACGTCATTTGAGAGTAATAAACGTAACGAAAATTCACTTTAATTTGTCTGTTCTATAAATTACTCGTAAGTTTGTAAGAAATTTTAGTAATGGAAAACTTTTGGGATTTGAGATATAATGATTATGGTTTGGCTTATGGCCTTCAGCCGAATATGTTCTTCCACCAGCAAATCGATGCTTTTGTGCCTGCTAAACTTTTGTTGCCAGCCGAAGGTGAAGGGAGAAATGCTGTGTACGCCGCCTGCAAAGGTTGGAAGGTTGATGCCTATGATCAAAGTTCGGTGGCTAAAAATAATGCTATGAAGCTCGCATTTGATAATAATGTGGAAATTAATTATACGATTGCTGATCATCTAGGATTTCCCCTTAAAGAAGAATATTACGACCTTATTGCTTTAATATACGCTCATATGCCTTCTGAGATAAGGAAAGCTGTGCATATGAAATTATGCGAATCTCTTGCCCCAAAAGGAATTATTATTCTCGAAGCATTTGATAAGGAACAAATTTCAAGAACATCAGGTGGACCTAAAACTGAAGATCTTTTATATAGCTTAGATGATTTGGTGGATGATTTCAGCACTTTGAAGATAATTGATGCCTCAAAAGAAGAAATATTTTTAGAAGAAGGTCTTTTACATAAAGGATGGGCCATAGTTAATCGTATAATTGCAGAGAAAAAATAATAAATTTACCAATGATGAAAAGACTTTACTTTTTACTTTTTTTAATCTTCTTGTCCACATTTCAAGTTACAGCTCAACGTTTAGGATTAAGGAAAAATTCGTGGCGCATCGGAGTAATGGGTTCTTTGGATTATTCTTATCGTTTTATAGGTTATAAATCTGGTGAGCATACTGCCCGTTTGCTAATTGACCAACGCAAATCTGAAACTGGTTTAATGGGATATTCTTTTGGGGTTAATGTTTCTAAAAGTTTTATAGATGACCTTTTACGGGTGAATATCGGTGCAACCTATGCTACACGTTCATTCGAAAACACCAGCAATCTTACTTCAATTCAGCTAGATTCAACAATTCTTCAGGCTAGAGTACACTGTTTATTTAATTATCAATTTATTCAAGTCCCAATTAGGTTGGATTTTTATGTATTGAACAAAACTCGTTGGGGATTGTATATTCCTATAGGAATTTCACCAGCTATTATGATTGGGACAAAAGTTATAGAAGCAAGTAATTTTTCTGATGGAACTTCAACTAACTTAAACAAAGGAGATGAGGCTTATGATTATAATCACATTAATTTAAGTGCTAATATAGGATTAGGCTTCGATTTTCATTTGTCAAAATCTTTAGTTGTTTGGGCTCAACCTCAGTTTGAATATTATGTTATTAATCTGACACGTAATGACTTCTATCGTGAAAAATTATATGCTATAAGTTTAAATGCTGGCATTTCTATTAAGTTAAACGACAAAGGACTATATCGTAAATAAACTTTATGCAGCAACATTATAAAATCATTTTACTTCTTCTTTCCTTTTTATTGAAATTGAACTTTACATTTTCTCAGTCTGGACATGAAGTCATAGATACCCTGACTTATGGAAGTAAGAAAATCCTTCTTTTTTCTGATAGGACTTGGGATTATGCCAATGTGAATTTAAATCCTAATCATGATGCTTTCGACAGCAATACTTTTGTCAGTATGGACAGAAAGCAGATATTTGCTTATTTGTTCGAAAAAGATAAAACTATTTCAAAGGGCCACATTCATCAATACGACACCATCAAAGCTGGAGTAATTCCTATAAAAGGAATTATTTATGGTGTTTTCACAAAACATCATCAGGGAGTGGATATCGGATTGAAAAAGGGCGATAAAATTTCTGCTGTTTTCGATGGTAAGGTTCGTTATGCTGCTTATCATAGGAATGGCTATGGTAAACTGGTAATTATTCGGCATTATAATGGCTTGGAAACTTGGTATGCCCACTTATCTGTCATTAGGGTGGTAGAGGGGCAGGAGATTCTTGCAGGGGATATTGTTGGCTTAGGAGGAAGTACAGGGCGATCTAGGGCTCCCCATTTACATTTTGAGGTCCGTTATCATGATATCCCAATGAATCCAATTCCATTTATCAATTTTAATAAGGATTATATTGTTCCTCAGAAAGCACTCTATTCAAATTTGCAGGATAGCCTCATCGAAGCTGCTGATACTACAACTTTTGATAGCATTCAGCCCCTCATTATCACCGTAAAGGACACCCTAAAGCCTGAACCTAAAAAAGTAAAACTCAATAAAGATAAAACAAGTTTTTATGCCATAAAAAAAGGAGATACTTTGAATAATATCTCTAAACGATTTGGAACTTCCGTAGACAAGTTGTGTGCAATTAATAAAATTAATAAGGGGGGTATTCTTAGTTTAGGACAAAAAATAAAAATTCCCAAATAAGGGCTTTGCTGCAACATGTAAATTGAGGGCTTATATATATTTTTTAGAAGTGAAATGTAGAAATCTTACTCATGCTTTCTCTATTCATTTCCTGCGACTTTCGGGCGTATTCCTTCTAAATAAAGCTTACAATAGACATCCCTTAACAAGGAGATTTTTTTATGATTTTGAAAGAGTAAACAGAAAAATTAGTTACTTTGAAGTATGAAAAGTATAAATATAGATATATATGGATGAAATTATTTTAAACAATGCCAATTTATGGCTCAGCGATGCTTATGATGAAGTTACCCGCATTGCTGTACGCAAGCTTTTAGATGAAAAATCAACTGAGTTAGTTGATAGTTTTTACCGTGACCTTGAATTTGGTACCGGTGGTTTAAGGGGCATTATGGGAGTTGGAACCAATAGAATGAATAAGTACACTGTTGGCATGGCTACTCAAGGTTTAGCTAACTATCTTTTGAAATCATTTCCCGACAAAAAGGATATTAGCATCGCAATTGCTTTCGATTCGAGGAACAACAGTCGTTTCTTTGCACAAATTGCTGCTGACGTACTTTCTGCTAATAATATTATGGTGTATTTGTTCGAAAATCTTCGCCCTACACCTGAATTATCTTTCGCTATAAGGTATTTGAAGTGCGAAAGTGGAATTGTTATCACAGCATCACACAACCCTAAGGAGTATAACGGTTATAAAGTATATTGGAATGATGGCGGACAATTGGTAAGTCCTCACGATTCCAATGTAATTGCTGAGGTGAAAAACATTGCATCTGTTGAGGAAGTGAGGTTTGATGGTAATCCTGATTTAATTCAGATAATAGGAAACGATATCGACACTATGTATCTCGAAAAACTTCATTCCCTTTCCATTTCTCCTGATATAATTAAGCAGCATAAAGATCTGAAAATAGTATACACCCCTATACATGGAACCGGAATTACTCTCGTGCCTAAAGCACTTAAGATGTTTGGATTCGAAAATGTGATTATCGTTGAACAACAATCTATTCCCGATGGTAATTTCCCAACAACACCTTCGCCTAATCCCGAAGAAAGGGCTGCGATGGAGCTTGCCCTCGCAAAAGCAAATGAAACACAAGCAGCCATTGCTCTAGCTACCGATCCCGATGCCGATAGGGTAGGAGTGGCTGTTAAAAACACTCAGGGGGAATACGTTTTACTTAACGGGAATCAAGCAGCTAGCCTTTTGATTTATTATATCCTCAATCAAATGCATCATAAAAACTTGTTGAGAGAGGGTGATTACATTGTGAAAACTGTGGTGACTAGCGAACTTCTGAAAAACATTGCTCAGGGCTATGGACTTGAGTGTTTTGATGTTCTAACAGGCTTCAAATTCATTGCAGATAAAATTAGACAACTCGAAGGCAAGCAACGTTTTGTTGCAGGAGGTGAAGAAAGTTATGGCTATTTGGTTGGAGATTTTGTAAGAGATAAAGATGCCGTGAGTGCTTGTTGCCTCTTGGCTGAAACTGCTGCATGGGCTGCTTCTCAAGGGAAAACCATGTATGAACTTCTCAATGATATTTATGTGAAGTTCGGCTTTTATAAAGAACATCTGGTCTCGCTTACTAAAAAAGGGAAAGAGGGGGCCGAAGACATTCAGCGAATGATGATGGATTTCAGAGAAAAACCTTTTCGCAAGATAGCAGACATCAGAGTGAGATGCTTTAAAGATTATAAGTCACAAAAGGAACTCAACATGCTTACAAACGAAACCCAGACGATTCCCTTGCCCAAGTCGGATGTTTTGCAATTTGAACTAATTGATGGAAGTATGATTACAGTGCGCCCCTCAGGAACAGAACCTAAGATAAAGTTTTATTTTGGTATAAAGCAATCCCTCGCATCTAAGGAAGAACTTGCTGAATGCCTTATTTTAGCAAATAAAAAGATTGAAAAGATAGTCAGTTTTCTTGAGTTAACTTAAGTTATTATGTTGAAAATTCTATCAAGACCTCAAATTAAAGATGCTGATGACTACACCATCACTCAGGAGCCTATCCCTTCTGCTGATTTGATGGAGAGGGCTGCTATGGCCTGTTACAATTTCATTAAAGATCATCTTGATAAAACAAAGATTATTAATGTCTTTTGTGGATTAGGCAATAATGGAGGCGATGGACTTGCCCTTGCTCGCATACTATTTACAAATGACTTTAAGCCTAAGGTTTTCATATTGAAATATGCCTCTAAAACCACCCCCGATTTTGATATTAATCTTGAACGCCTAAAAAACGAAACAAAAGTCGGGGTGGTAGAACTTTTTGAAAACACAGCTGTCCCTGAATTACTAAAAGAAGATGTTGTGATTGATGCCATTTTTGGGTCAGGATTATCTAAGCCTGTTCGAGGATGGCTGGGCGAGATAATTGATATGATAAATTCTTCTAAAGCCCTCATATTATCCATTGATATGCCCTCAGGTTTCTATGCAGATATCCTTCCCCAGCCTTCTGAGGGCAAAATCATTGAAGCTGATTATACCTTGAGCTTTCAATTTCCCAAAAAAGCATTTCTGTTTCCCGAAAGCGATGCTTTTGTTGGCAATTGGGAGGTTCTGGACATTGGTTTGCATCCTGAGTTTATCAAAAATGTAGCTACTAACGATTTCTTTGTTCTTGAAGATGATGTTCTTGGAAACATCAAGCCCCGTCAGAAATATTCCCATAAAGGAAATTATGGTCATGCTCTTTTGATTGCAGGTAGTTACGGAATGGGAGGTGCCGCTGTGCTCTCTGCTAAAGCTGCAATACATTCGGGGGTGGGTTTGCTTTCGCTTTTCATTCCTAAGGCTTTATATAACATCCTTCAATCGACAGTGCCCGAAGCAATGGTGCATACTTGCGATACCGAAAATCATATATCTGGTTTCCCCGACATTTCGAAATATTCTGCCATTGCAATAGGCCCTGGCATTGGCACTCACGATGATACTGCGGCAAGCCTTAAACTCCTCATTCAGCAAACTTCTCGCCCATTGGTGCTCGATGCCGATGCGCTGAACATCCTTTCTGAAAATAAAACATGGCTTGCTTTCTTACCTAAGAACACCATCGTCACCCCTCACCCTGCTGAATTTGAACGATTGGCAGGGAAATCCTCTGATAGCATGGAACGACACCATTTACAATTAGAATTTTCAAGAAAATATCATCTGATTACTGTGTTGAAAGGCGCCCACACTTGCGTTACAACCCCCGATGGCAAAGCGTATTTCAACTCTTCAGGAAACCCATCTATGGCAACCGGAGGAAGTGGTGATGTGCTTACAGGAATGATAGTAGCCCTGTTAGCCCAAGGCTATTCGCCCCTTAATGCCGCCCTATTTGCTGTCTATCTGCATGGAGCCGCCGGCGATGGTGCTAAAATGATGAGAGGACATTGGCTCACTGCCTCCGATATCATTAATCATATTTAAAATTCATTTTCTATTTCCGATTGGGAGGGGAGGGGGAAGTTTTAAGTGTTAAGTTGGGCAAATGGGAAGGTTTGATGGTGGGGTGAGACTTTTTTGATTTTGTGATTTTTAAAGGAAATGTTTTTTTGGGGGGCTTGGTGTTTGTTTATTTGTTAGTTTTGTTGTGTGATAAGTTAATGTGGCTTTGCTTTGTCAGCTTTTTTAATATATGCCACCTTGAAGGACTAGTATCTTTGACGTATTGAAAATAACTAAGGTTGAGGAGCGATAGTTATGATTTACTTTCATTTTGTATCTTTGACATATTGATAATAACAAAAAATCGCAGACAAATATTCACAAGCTGTTGTGATTAGCTTTCATTTTGTATCTTTGACATATTGATAATAACATTTACGTATATATCTATCACTAAAATGAAGTTGTGATTAGCTTTCATTTTGTATCTTTGACATATTGATAATAACTTTATGTTTTAAATTAGTTAATTACTTCTTGTTGTGATTAGCTTTCATTTTGTATCTTTGACATATTGATAATAACAGCACTTGATTTACAATCAACTGCTAACCTGTTGTGATTAGCTTTCATTTTGTATCTTTGACATATTGATAATAACAACGTCTTTAGACAGGATG
>CAIXTV010000036.1 GCA_903922465.1 uncultured bacterium | reverse complement strand
AATATGTGCATGTTAGAAATATTTTGCAACGTACTATATATCAATATAATACAAAACACATATTTTATATACTTAAATATCAACCACCTACAAAATCTAAAATTAAGTTTGGTGTACTTCCTTCATGCAACTTGGGTTAATGCGAATAATTTCGGATGTTGATTTTTTACCGGTATTTTTTTTCATCTTGTGCGAATTTTAAAATGGGATTAAACCTGTGCATTAAATTCTTCTGCCTGAAAAGGTTTGCGGATATAGTTGAAATCGTCCAACAATTTCAGCTTGGCTGGTACATCACCATCAACGATAAGAATGTTTGGAACGATTGGCACTATTGGCACTATTTTCTCTTCAATTTTCATAATAATAGAAAGTTTATTAATATGTTCTTCTTTGATGTTCAACACTTTCAGTGTTGTGGAATTATTTGTTGCATCTGCCGTGGGTTTAGCACCATGGTTATTCAAGTTCAGCAAACCTTCAAGGTTTTAAAAACCTTGAAGGTTTAAGTTTCACGCATTTTTACTAAATAACCGTTGCAGGTAACCCCAGTCGAAATTGTTGACAACCGAAATAAGGAGCTGCGCAAGTTCCGGATTAACCTGTTCGGTGCCATTGATAAGTTTAATAAGTGCGTCTGAATCTGCAACAGCCACAGCTTTACGCATTTTTGAAATAATATTAGCGGGTAATTTTGCAATATCTTCTTTAACTGCTACAGAATCATAAAGATATTTTGAAGGCGGTGCAGGTGTTTCATCCTCATAGAGATATTGAATACCAAGCACTTTTCCGATAGTGCCAAACAGCTCATTTTCTGTGTATGGTTTACGAATATAACCTTGTAATCCAAGTGATTCTAATTTTATGTTTTCGTCTTCAAATATATTTGCTGTCAGTGCCAGAATAGGTATTTGTTTCCCTTTTTCGGTTGATTTAATTCGGCGAGTTGCTTCGTAGCCATCCATTACAGGCATACGCAAATCCATTAAAATAAGGTCAGGATTCCACTCCCCAAACTTGTTAATTGCTTGCTCACCATTAGTGGCTTCATAAGTTTCAAAACCTACTAATCTGAGAAGATTTACAGCCACTTTAAGATTCTCTTTTTTATCGTCAACTACCAAAATACGATATGCCTTTTGTGATTTTTCTATTCCTATAACACGTTTTGTGATTTTTGTTGCTGTCCCATCCTTGGTTCCCGGTTTAATCTCAATATGAAAAGTGAATACCGACCCTTTTCCGACTTCGCTGCTGACTGTAATATTTCCACCCATTAAAATTGCAAGTTCGCGGCTAAGGGCAAGCCCTAAACCTGTGCCCGTTCCCTGTTTGATACCTGAAGTGGTTTGTTCAAAGTTTTTAAAGAGTTTGTCTAATTCGTTTTCGGCAATGCCAGATCCTGTATCTATAATATCTACAATCAGTAAGATTTTATCCTCATTAACTTTGGCTACGCTGGTTCGCACGATTATGCTGCCCTTTTTGGTGAATTTAATTGCATTTCCAATCAAGTTGATAAATATTTGGCGCAACTTGTGTTCATCTGTAAATATCAATCTTGGAACTTCGGGTACTGTTTCAAAAACTAAACAGAGGTTTTTAGACTGTGTTCGTTCTTTGAAAATTATTTGAAGGTCTTTCAATAAATTTTGAAGGTCAAAACTTGTCGGGTTCAGCACTACCCGACCTGCTTCAATTTT
>CAIXTV010000035.1 GCA_903922465.1 uncultured bacterium | reverse complement strand
TGTTCCCCCATTGATTGTTTTCAGTATTGTGCTCGAATCACCTACGGCATAACCAATTGTGGTGGCATTAATGAAGAAAACTGAGTTTAAAATAGTTGTGCAACCACTAACTTGTGCAGCCCAGTTGGTGCCCGAATTAGTTGTTTTTATTATTGTTCCGCCGCTACCCACAACATAAGCTGTTGTAGCGTTCGAAAAGCTAATAGATTTTAAGTTTGCCGTTGCATTGCTTGTTAGTGCAGTCCAGGCACTGCCGCCATTGATGGTTTTTAAAATATATCCTGAGCCGCCAACAGCATAACCTGTATTGATATCGGTGAAATGCAACGAATTTAATATGGAGTAAATGTTGCTAACTTGAGGAGTCCAAGTAGTACCTCCATTGGTGGTTTTCATAATCATTGCGCCACTTCCCGCACCGTCATCGTCGCCAACAACATAGCCGTTATTTGCATCGATAAATTGCACAGAATGAAAATCATTGATTTTCCCACTGGTTTGTACTGACCATTGTGCATTAGCATTCGTTGCCATTGCAATTATGATGGTAAAGATTGAAGTAATTAATTTCATTTTAGTCATGTCTATTATTTTTGTGCCGACTTGCACCTTTAGTTAATTTGAATTGAGTTTGGTTTTACCAACAGTATGCTACGAAATCGGTTGGCTTTTATTTGAGGCTGCAAAAGTAAGCATAATTAGGCAGAAAGACCCTCTAAGAATGATTCAAATTTGAGGGTTCAAGAAGAAGTGACATAAGACCGTTAGAATGAGGACTGAAGGATGACAGAAGTGAGTTTCGGATTTCATAACTCACCATAAGATTTCTTTTCGAACAGGTTTTCACTCAGTTCGGAACATCATTAAATAGAATACCCTTGTCTCTTATCCCAAATTCAAATCAATTTCGACTCGAATTTTAGAATCTAAGACAAGGGTATTTCCCTAGTAAGCAGTTTATTTAGATACTACAAGGGGGAAAGATTGTGTTTTAATTCCGTTGTTAAATAAAGCCAGCACATAATAACCGTTTTCTATTCCATCAATTGATAGAGTAGCAATTTGGCTGCCGTTTTGGAACTGCTCAAGAGATAATTTCTTCACTTGGCGACCCGAAAGATCGGTGATGGTGATGTAGTTGTCGCTTTTCACATTGATATGAAGCAACATGTTTAATTCGGTGGTAGCAGGCATTGGGAAAATACCGTCTATCATTGCGTTTTGTTGACTAAGTTCTTCAACATCCGATGCGCCACAATTGGTGTAATAGGTATCGAATCCCGTTGCTGATGGAGGATAGTTGATATCATAATACAGATTTTTGCTAGGGCATACGATAGAATAGGTTGGCCATCCTGTGAAATTCTGACCTGTGTTAAAAGTAGTTGTTGCAGCAGCACCGCCACCGTCGCTACCTGCACAAGGATTGGTTACACCATAAGTGGTTTTGTAAGCGTTCACGGCAGCATTTGCGTCTCTGTCTGATATTCCCCAATACTGTATGCTTCCGCCTCCCGAACCATGTGAAACATAGGATTGGTCGATGATAGGAGCATAGGTTTGGCAATATCCACAGGCACAATAAAACAAATCGACTAAAATGGTTTTTCCGCTTGTGACGGTTGTGTAAAGATTTCGTACCACTCCATCAGTTGTGGTGATGGTGATGTCGGGCGCAACTGCCTGGGTTGATTTGTTGTTGCCTTTGTTGACAAATTCGCATTTCTGAGCATAAGAAAGGCTGGTAATGAAAACAATAAAAAATAAAAGAGTAATTTTTTTCATGTGATTGATTTTGGTTAATATTAGATTACAAAAATAGGATTATTTTGTTTGGTGCGTATAAATCACACATAAATATTCTGATATTTGCAAGATGTGTAATTTAGATTTTATCGGCTTACTACTTAAGAAACCAATTAAGCAGTTGAATTTTAGAGAGTAATGGTTAAAGGATCGCACTACATCTATGAATTGCCTGTTGAGATGGGTTCCGAGTGTGCATATCATCTAAAGAACAATTATCACACCCCAAAAGCCGAATTGAATATATGGTTTAACAATATATATAGGGTCATATTTTTATACGTGCAACTGCATCTAAAACACCATCGCTATAAATATTGAGGTTAATGTTTTGGCCCTGTATATATCCATCCCCTGTCATATAGAATCCATTATTTGTTAGAGCTTGCATAGTAACTGTTTGTGCGGCACAGTCAAAATTAAGTACTACTGGGAAAGAAGTAAGGCTATTTACAACAAGTTGACCTTGTTCATTATAAAGGCAATTGATTGATTTGTTCAACAAAATCCCGTTAATCTGGAAAGTGATTTCACCATTCAGATAATTGCGATAATTGAAAGCGCAGTTGGGAGCGTATATTAGTTGAATGGTTTTAGTTTGAGGTGTATTGTTTTCGTTTAGAACTGAAACGGTGAGTTCGCAGGGATATGTGCCGGGATTTGCTGAATTTTGATAGAAATGAATGTCAAATGAAGCACTTTGATTTGATGGAATTATAAGTTGTTGAAATCCGTCGGTAAAGGCGAGGTTCAAAGAAGACAAACTGGCTCCGAACTCCTTGTTTTGCGAACATTGAACTGAAACTGACAATTGCTTTGCGTCGCTATGTTCGAACACGAGTGTGTCGGGTGCGCTGAAACTAAATGCGACAGCTTGGTTGATAACTTTATCCTTATTCTTTTTGCAAGAATAAAGTCCTAAGACAAGACAGATTCCTAAAGTAAATATTAATCTTAGTTTATACATTATAATTGTTCTTTTTATAATTATTGAATCTTAAAGATAAGACAATTGTTCAATGTTTCGCATGCTTTTTTAGTCTAAGCCTACCTCCTAAAGCGCGCTAATATCATAGAAGTTTAAGAAAACTGTGATAAATCCTGCATATTAAGTAACCTGCAATTGCAATGCAAAGGTATTTCTTTTTATTATTCTAATTCATCAAAAGAAAGATTGTACCCATTTACTGATCCTGCATTTCAGTTCTTCACATATTGTTTTCTTTCTTCTAATAAGTAGATTAAAGGAGTTACGGTGTTTTTCAACTAACTAAAGTTAAGGTTTTCCTGAATTAATTTCGCCTGCGCAGACGTTTAATATATGATGTATTCTTTCATTAACAACATTACAATGGTTATCAAATACATTAATATTGTGGCAGTTATTTCAGCTTCAGTAAAAGATGGGTCATGAGTTATAATGCTTGGTTCAGAGATTATTACAGATGGGTAAGGAATTATAATAGAAGGGTCGAAGATTATAATAGTTAGGTCAGGAATTATAATAGATTGCTTAGAGATTATAATAGTTAGGTCAGGGATTATAATAGATGGGTCAGGGATTATAATAGATGGGTCAGGGATTATAATAGATGGGTCAGGAATTATAATAGATGGGTCAGGGATTATAATAGATGGGTCAGGGATTATAATAGATGGGTCAGAGATTAAAATAGATGGGTCAGAGATTATAATAGTTGGGTCAGAGATTATAATAGTTGGGTCAGGGATTATAATAGATGGGTCAGGGATTATAACCGTTGGGTCAGAGATTATAATAGATGGGTCAGAGATTATAATAGATGGGTCAGAGATTATAACCGTTGGGTCAGAGATTATAATGGCTGGGTTAGGGATTATAACAATTTGTTCAGCTCAAATAATGTATACTTAACCAATTTTAATACAGAATAGAGGGATATTAATTACTGCCTAAAAGCAAGTTGCTTATAGGATTAATACCCAAATCCACTGACCATAGTTGTAACGGAATTTATCTTTGCTTTCAAAAAATCGGTGATGAGCATTTTCTATTGCATTTGGAGTTGCCATTTTTTCAACATTAGTTAAAGGTGTTCCACTATCGGTTTTGCGACTAATGGGCAGTATGCTTGCTTCACGAAAAGCATACCAATAACCACTATCCAACCCACCTAAGCGTATGTTGTTTTCCGGACTGATCATTAATTCTTCTATATCCTTATCTTCAGGCACCACTCCCTTCGCTGGAGCCTTTCCATATTGGCGGATATAAGTAGCATGATGGGCTACTGCTTTGGTTTTAATTTTAACAGCGCCTGGTCTATAAGATTCAACTTCAAAGGAGTTTTGTGTTGGACTTTTCGGGCTTTTTAGTTTATAGCCCGCTTTAAGCACAATGTTGATGCCCACGTTTACATCCCCTGCTATCTTTGCCTTTTTGCGGGAAATTATTTGTATTTCACTAACGTTCTCATCGTAGGCGTCCACAAGGTTGCCAACGGCAAGACTAACATCTGATTTTGTTGCAAGAGGAGGCTTTGCCTTGAATTGGGTATGCACCGTTTGAAGTGTAGTTCCAAATTGGTGCATTGCTGCATCGTTATGACTGATACTTGATAGCGCAGGAACTGATGAAGCATTTTGCAAGAGTGCAGCTTCTATCAAATCAACAATTTTTCCTTCACGGCTTAATTTTAATACCGTGATTCCTGAAATTTTTAGTTCTTTTGACATAATTTGCTGATATTAAGATTAAAGATTTTAACACTAACGGTTGACTAAAAACGCAATATTTTCCGATTAATCAATTCTAATTATTCCAATTTTATTATTCATTAAACCATTATGCCCAACAAAATGATTTATTTCACTTCCTGATGGGTCGTTTGTTTCAATAATAGTAGCATTATCAGTATTTGCATCCAATTCAACTGCATCATTAATTTTTTTCTTCATTATTATCGTATTCATGATAATAGATTTTAAGGAAAATATTGATTGAATTTTATTTTCCGAATGCAAAGTTATACAAAAATGTTTTTTGATAAATTAAATAAAGGATATTTTTTTCATTGAAATAAAATTTAGAATAATGCAAAGGATGTTTTTTTCGAAAATGAAATTTTAGATAACTAATTTGAAGCCTCAACAGTCAAAACTCAAATACTGATTTGGCTAAATTCTGAAACTATTTTATGGGTGTAATAAAACAAAAACCCCAAGTCATTACTGACTCAGGGTTTTTGATTTTAAATTTGAGGTTTATGCTTTTCTTTTAGAAGGAGCTATCTAAAAGTTCTCATAGTAAGCTTGTTGGAAAGAGTACAAGGGCAATGGAAAGCTATTTCTTTATGCGTTTCCCCCTTGGGTCTTGAAATTTGGAATTTGGGTCTTGATTCTTTAACCAACTTCCCCCACTCATATCTTATAATTCATAACTCATAACTCTTTTCAGCCTATTTTGACCGCTCTCATCGAAAGCGTTCCATAATGGAAGCCCTCGTAGATATAGGATGTAGCTTCGCCTTTTCCTTGAAGCCCAAGGGTATATAGTAAAGGGATATAATGACTTGGTTCGGGCACTGACAAAGAAGCGGTTTTACCCATGCCTTCGTAATTAATCAAAGCCTGATGATTTTCGTCGTTAATATATTGCTTAACCTTAGTGTCGAATTCTTGCGCCCAATCCTGCACAGGAGCATCTAAGCCTGAGAAATCAACCCTTCCAAGGTTATGCGTAATGTTTCCACTGCCAATAATTAGCACCCCTTTGTTGCGCAAGTCGCTCAGTTCCTTAGCCAAATCGTAGTGATATTGCATGGGCTTACCATAATCAATACTCATTTGAAACAGAGGAATGTCGGCTTCAGGATACAAATGCTTCATCACCGACCAATTCCCATGATCGAAACCCCATTGGGTGTCATCAAAAATAGTGGTTTTTGTTGCCATATTTTGCGTTTGCTTAGCCATTTCTGGCGAACCTTTTGCAGGATATTGCACTTCATATAATTCCTTAGGAAAACCACCCATATCATAAATCATTTTAGGATTGGGCGAAATGTTTACATAGGTTCCTTTTGTCATCCAATGTGCCGAAACGCAGAGTATGGCTTTGGGTTTCGTGAGGGTTTGGCCCAATTTCGTAAGAGTTCGGGTGAAGTCATTGTTTTCAATGGCATTCATTGGCGATCCATGTCCGATGAAAAGTGCAGGCATTTTTACATCGCTATAAGCTGCTTGCGATGCGATGTTACCAAAAGTGTTTAGTTTCATGAGTGCTAAATTTATTACCGAAAATGCTGAGAGTTGCAGAAAACTTCTTCTATTCATCGAAGATTTAGTTTTTAATTTAAGTTGAATGGATTTAAGATTAAAGAATAAGGATTTTTGATGTATGAAGTAAACGGAATTAGTTATTACGTTGAGAACATCAAAAATCAAAAATCCTTATTCCTTGTTCTTAAATCTTTTTTTAAGAACATTGTCGTTCAAAAATAGTTTATCCCCTAATTTTGTCCATCAATCTGTTCAATTCATGAACTTCGTCGGGTGTAAGATTTTGCAAGAAAGTGTCTACTTTGCGTTCGCAATTGTCCATTGTAGCTATAAGTTCCATGCCAGCAGAGGTGATTTCGACATCTTTTTGTCTTCTGTCTTTAGCCCCTTCTTTTCGGTCGACAAGTTTTTTCTCGAAAAGCTTATCAACGATGCGGCTTACATCAGAGTTTTTATCAAGCATGCGGTCTTTCAAAAAACCGATAGAAGAAGGACCTTCCGAACGAAATCCACGCAATACTCTTAATATATTGTATTGAGCTTCGGTAATATCATGCTCTTTTAAGGTTTGCAAAAAAGCATAACTTAATTGCTTAACCGTATAAGTTATATTGATAAAACCTTTGTGGTAATCGTTTCGGAAGCGACCTTTAATTTCATCTTCAATTTTCATCGCTTATCTTTTCAAAAGCTGAGGATTCCTTAAGAAACCTACAAGCCAAACAAGAAGTAGAACTACTGTTGGCATCATGATGCTCATTCCATAAGTCATATGTATGATAATGGCACCACCCATATAGGAACTTAACAATAAGGTTCCATAAAGGTTAGTACGAGGGAAAAGAAATAATAGGGCAGAGGTGATTTCGCCAATAGCGATAATGATGCGCCACGATTCGAGGGCTGGCATTTGTTCAGGATGAATAAATAACTTTCCTGCAGCGCTCCATAAATAAAGAGCAGCTAATAATCCTGCGATTACCCAGGCAATGATCATTCTTGGTTTTGATATTTCAGTTTTTGTCATGATATTCTGTTTTTTAAAATTACTAATTGTTGTTCTTAAACTATGCTTGCTATTTCGTCAAATTGTAGACGAGGACGACGTGGATATAATTCTTTAGTCGTATCATAATAACCAAGAGTAAGGGCCATAACAACAGTTTCGCTTTCAGCTAAGCCAAATTCTTTATGAATTCCATCGAAATCAATACCACTCATTGGATGAGAATCAACACCCATTTCCTTAGCAGCAATCATCAGCGACATAGCTAAGAGCCCAACATTGCTTTCGGCAAATTTAAGTTTACGTTCGTCGCTTGTGCCATATAAATAGGCAGCGGCTTGTTTAGCACCATTCACCATGTCTTGGTTTCCACCTACACTGGTCAACATTTCTGCCCAAACTGGATTAGCGTCATTATAACCTTCTTTATTACCAATTAGAATAAGACTAACAGATGCATCAGTTATTTTTTCCTGATTGTTTGCCAATTTCAGAAGTCTTTCTTTGCCTTCTTTTGATTTTACAACGATAATTCTCCATGGTTGTAGGTTAAAAGCTGAAGGGGCAAGCACTGCAAGATTTACAATTTCTTTAATTGTGTTATTATCTAATTCTTTGGTTTTATCGAAAAAGTTCACTGAACGTCTTTCGTTTAATAATGTTTTAGTTTCCATTTTATATATTTATTTAGTTTGTAATTTGATTTCGCAAAAGTACTGTAAAACAATATGTGTTGCAACACATAAATAAAATAAATATTATAATAAATGTTAATGGATATGATTATCAGTGGAATAAAAATGAAAATATGAGAAGAAATAAATCCTTTAAGATGAGTTTATAAGAAGAAAGAAGGATTTCTAATAAGAAATGAAGATCAAAAAATCAAAATAACAGGCTGCATTATGAGTAAGATAGTAAATCTACCTTATTCACTTTTCCGTTGTAAATTGCCCCTCCGGATGTGTTGAAAGTAGCTCCAGTAACCGATGATAAGCAATTAATTTCGTTTCGAAAACGAAGTAAACCAAGGAAAGCAAATATCATTGCTTCTTTATATTCAACTAAGGCGTCATTGGGAACATGAAATTCGTGAGCATTATTTCTGATTCGCTCCATCAGATAGGTGTTAAACGCACCACCCCCTGTTACCAATACTTCTCCTTTTATTCGGGAGGATAAAGCTTTTCCTATTTGCATGGCAATATGTTCGCAATAAGTATGCAAAACATCCTCAATGCTTAGTTCAAATGAAGAAATAATGGGCATAATCTGTGAAGCCACCCATTCTTTCCCTAATGATTTTGGGGGCTTTTGTTTATAGAATTTTAAAGAATTCAGTTTGTCAAGCAATTCTTTAGAAAGCTTTCCTTCGCGGGCTAAATTGCCATTCAAGTCATATAGAAATCCTTTTTGCTGTGCAAATTCATTAAGTATAATGTTAGCTGCACAAATATCAAAAGCTATTCTTTCACCATTATCTTTAAAAGAAACATTGGCAAAACCACCTAAGTTTAACAATGCTCCATAGTTCCCAAATAACACTTCATCTCCAAAAGGAACCAAGGGTGCACCCTGACCTTCCAATGCAACATCTAGGCTACGGAAGTCACAAACAACAGGCATTTGTGTAATTGCAGCAATTGAAGCTCCATTCCCAATTTGAGTGGTAATCCCTTTGTTGGGCTCATGGAATACAGTATGTCCATGCGAAGCAACGAGTTCGGGCTCAATTCCATAGTTCTTAATGAACATCTTTACGTTATTTCCGATTAATTTCCCCAACTCAATATCAATACGTACAAAATCTGCCGCAGAACCTTCCGACACAGTTTTTAGTTTCTTCACCCATTCTTCGCTGTATGAAAAGGTAGAACCGTATACAATATTATACTTCCACAATTGATTTGTTAACGAAAACTCGCAATAAGCAATATCAATCCCGTCCAGCGAAGTCCCCGACATTACGCCTATCACTTTAATTTTTTTCCCCATAATTATGTTGTTATAATGCTGCTGTTAAAGTTTCCAATTTCATTGCCCTTGAGCCTTTTATTAGAATAAAAGAATCTTTCAACGGATGTTTTTTAAACCATTCTAATGCTTCCTCTGAATTATTGAAACAAATTATAGAGGGTTTTGCTTTGGCAATGGATGAAAATATGTCTCCTATAAAGAATGTGTTTTCTATTTCCGATTTTAATATATGATTGTAAATATTTGAATGCTCAGCGAAACTTTCTTTCCCTAATTCCATCATATCGCCCAATATCATTGCTTTTTGAGGATGCGAAATCATCACGAAATTATCAATTGCAGCTTTCATGCTGGTGGGATTAGCATTATAAGCATCCAATAATAAAGTATTGCTTTTTGTCTTCAACACTTGAGATCTGTTGATGGATGGAATGTATTCTGAAATGGCTTTATTGATGTTTTCAGGGGTAATTCTAAATTCACAACCAATAGCAATAGCTGCCATGATGTTCTGAAAATTATAAGCTCCAGCAATTTGTGTTTCTATAAAGTTTTCAAGTTTCTTTCCCCATTTGATGTTCAAATAAGGACTTACACTTTCAATAATTCCATAATAATCAGCCTCAATTTGATCTCCATAAGTCACAATATTATTATCCTTCGCCTTTTCAAGCAAAACCTTGTCAGAAATATTGACGAAGGTTTTGCCATTGGCTCCTTTTACCGATCGATAAAGAGCAGTTTTTGTTTCTATAATGTTTTCAATGTTGCCAAAGCCCTCAAGGTGGGCTTTCCCGATATTCGTAACAAGTGCTGAATTGGGTTTGGCAATGGCACATAAGTCTGCAATCTCCCCTGGATGATTAGCACCCATTTCAATAATAGCGATTTCAGTTAGCTGTGTAATTGACAATAACGTAATAGGTACCCCGATATGATTATTTAAATTTCCTTTTGTTGCAAGTGTCTTAAATTGAGAAGACAGCACTGCATTTATGAATTCCTTAGTAGTAGTTTTACCATTGGTACCTGTTATTCCAATAAGAGGAATGTTAAATTGTTCTCTATGATGGTTAGCAAGTAATTGAAGGGACTTTAATACATCATCCACTAAAATGCAATTCTGTTCCGAGGAATATTCTTTTTCATCGACAATAGCATATGATGCACCCTTTTCAATAGCAAAAGCTGCAAATTTATTCCCATTAAAGTTATCTCCTTTCAATGCAAAGAAAATATTTCCTTTTTCAATGTTTCTGCTATCAGTGGTTATTCCTGTGCTTTTTAAGAAGAGTTCGTATAAATAATCTATATCAAATTTCATGTTTTAATTTTATTGAACAGCATGATATTAAGGGGTTTTAAAAGTACTTCAAAAATGGATATGTAAAAACATTTGGAGGAATATATTTTTTAAAAAGCAATTGTTGATAAAAAGTATAAAATCTTGATCAAATTGGTTGGTAATATCATTACTATTTAGTACTTTTGTTCCGAATTATAATTACTTAAAGATTAGAAAATGAATAACTTAGAAGATAATAACGGGGAAACAAGCTACACAGCGGATAATATTCAGGTTTTAGAAGGCTTAGAAGCAGTAAGAAAACGTCCTGCAATGTACATTGGAGATATTAGTTCAAGAGGTCTCCACCACTTGGTTTACGAGGTAGTTGATAACTCAATTGATGAAGCCCTTGCAGGTTATTGTAATAATATAGATGTGTTTATTCATAAGAATAACTCTATTACTGTTACTGACAATGGTCGTGGTATTCCAACTGATTTGCATGAAAAAGAAAATAAATCAGCACTTGAAGTGGTTATGACTGTTTTGCATGCAGGGGGAAAATTTGATAAAGGTTCTTATAAAGTATCAGGTGGATTGCATGGAGTTGGTGTTTCTTGCGTAAATGGACTTTCATCAACATTGATAGTTGAAGTTTGTAGAGAAGGAAAAATTTTCCGTCAAGAATATGCATTTGGGAAGCCACTTTATGATGTGAAAGTTGTTGGTGAAACAGATAAAACTGGAACAACCGTTACCTTTCTGCCCGATGATAGTATTTTTACGGTAAGTGAATATAATTTAGAAATATTATCAGCCAGACTAAGGGAACTTGCTTTCTTAAATAAAAAGATACGTCTTAATATTACCGATGAAAGGGAGGAAAACGAAGAAGGAGTATTTCTAACTGAGAGTTTTTATTCGGAGAACGGTTTAATAGACTTTATAAATTATCTGGATTCAAATCGTGAAAAACTTATGCCCGATCCAATTTATGTGGAAGGGGAAAAGAATAATATTCCAATCGAATTGTCCATGCAATACAATTCTTCTTTTGTTGAAAATGTTCACTCTTATGTGAATAATATAAACACTCATGAAGGAGGAACACATCTTTCAGGTTTTAGAAGAGGGTTAACAAGAACCCTAAAGACCTATGCTGAAAAATCAGGGATGTTAAAGAATTTAAAGATTGAAATTAATGGTGATGATTTTCGTGAAGGACTAACTGCAATTATATCTGTTAAGGTTCAAGAACCTCAGTTTGAAGGTCAAACTAAAACTAAGTTAGGGAATTCTGAAGTAATGGGGTCGGTTGATACTATTGTTAGTGAACTACTCAATCACTATTTAGAAGAACATCCAAAGGAAGCACGAATAATTGTTAACAAAGTTATTTTAGCTGCCACTGCTCGCCATGCTGCTAAAAAAGCCCGCGAACTTGTTCAAAGGAAAAATGTATTGATTTCTTCTTCTTTGCCAGGTAAACTTGCCGATTGTTCCGAATCAGATCCTGCAAAATGTGAAATATATCTGGTCGAAGGTGATTCTGCCGGTGGTACAGCAAAACAAGGCAGAAACAGAAGTTTTCAAGCAATATTGCCTTTACGAGGTAAAATTCTTAATGTTGAAAAGGCAATGGCATATAGAATTTTCGAGAGCGAAGAAATAAAAAATATTTTCACTGCTTTAGGAGTATCTATGGGGACAGAAGAAGATTCTAAAGCTCTTAATCTCGAAAAACTGAGATATCATAAGATTATCATCATGACGGATGCTGATGTGGATGGTAGTCATATTGCTACCTTAATTCTCACTTTCTTTTTCCGTTATATGAAAGATCTAATTGAAAATGGTCATGTATATATTGCAACACCTCCTTTATACCTTATTAAAAAGGGGAAAGATGAGAGATATTGTTGGACTGAAAATGAACGTGAACAAATTGTTGCAGAGTTTTCAGCAAATGGTAGAGAATCGGGAATTCATATTCAGCGTTATAAAGGTTTAGGTGAAATGAATGCTGAGCAATTATGGTCAACAACTATGAATCCCGAATTCAGAACTTTACGTCAGGTAGAGATTGAAAATGGAACTGAAGCAGATCGTATTTTCTCAATGCTAATGGGGGATGATGTCCCACCACGTAGAGATTTCATTGAAAAGAATGCGAAATATGCTCGAATTGATGTCTAATTGCTAAAATTCTTTCTTGCCGAGTCTAACACACTTGAAAACTCCTTACTTTGTTTAATGTCATCAAACAAAGCTTCATTCATTAATTGATCAGCGTCTGAAAACCCTAGTTTTACTGATTGTTGCAATAAAGGAATGATATTTTCTGTTGGTTTTAATTGCTTGTTTATTATAGCTTTGAAATAAAAAACATCAGCATTTTCAGGGTCCGCTTTTTCGTAAATGGTCAGAAATTCTGCTGCTTTTTGAATATTCTGATGATTAATTGATGATTGAACTTGCATATAACACAGCATGCTAATAAATGCTTTTAACCTATCCGCTTTTAACGCGAGTTGTTGATTGTTTTTATTGTTTGACATTGAGTTTAAACGATTCAATTGACCAATCCACCAAGTTTTATCTTTTGTTGTAATATTGTTGGCTAATTCCTCTTTTGTTTGTGCTTCTTCCTGAATAGCCTTTTCAAGGTTTGACGAAGCCATTTTATAAGCGGTTGTATTAATAATATTAGTTAGCTTTTGGTTCTCATTTGGCAATGGCCGAATGTTGCTCAATGCGTTTATCATTCTTTGGTAAATACTACCTAAATCAAAAGCAGATGCTTCTTTTCTAGATTGAATAATTGAGTTATAAGAAGTAGCAAGTGAATCAATTGATTTCTTTGTATAAGAGATTAATTTATCTTCAATAGCTTTTGATTGAATGTAAATAAATGCTTCTTCAAGTGCATTTTGTGAAGGGTATTCATGTTTTCCGTTAAAAACAATAAATTGATTTCGAATTCCTTTTTTTGTGTAAGCATTATGTTCCATCAACAGGTCGGAATAATTGAAATCTTTATTTCCAGCAATCGAAATCATGAACAACTTTGAGTTGTTTTCAAAGTTTTGAAGAGTTACAGCCCCTGAAAGCGCAATGATTCCTTTTATTTCATTGTGCTTTTGAGCAAGCATACAAGCAATTTTCCCACCTCCCGAAAAGCCTGAACAATAAATTCTATTCCTGTCAATTTTGACATGAGTAGAGAGATCGTTCAATATATTAGAATACATGTCATCTGAATTTTCAAAAGCAATGCCATTCTTCGATTCATTTGAAGCTGCTAAGATATATGAGTATTTATCTGCTAAATCTTTAAAAAGCATGCATATTTTAATTCCTCTTGCATGAGCATCGAAAAGAAAAATGCTGGGGAATGACTTTGTTGAATCCCATTGTTGAGGTAAGTATAAGGCGTAAGAATAGTTTTTTGCGTCTTTACAAATTAGCTTTTCGATAATTTCCCCATTTTTTAATTGTAAAGTATATTGAGAAGAGTTTCTTTTTGAATTGCTGCTTTTACAGGAAATAATTCCGATAAAGATAAAAAAAGAAAGAATAAAATTAAGTTTTCGGCACATTGATAGAGTTTTTTTGTTTTCGTGCATTGTTAATGCTGGCGTTTAAGTCGAAGCCAATAAGTAAGATAATGGCATTAAAATAAATCCATAACATAATGATTAGTAAAGTTCCAATCGAGCCATATAGGGCATTATATTTCGAAAAATTAGTAATGTAGATATTAAAACCCAACATAGTGACGATTGACAGAAACGTAGCAAGCATCGAGCCTGCAGTAATAAAGCGAAACTCTTCCTTCTTAGCAGGGGCATAGTAATATATAAGAGAAATTCCGAATAAGGCAAGCGCAAACACAACTAACCATTTAAAGAAAAGAATAATATAGATGGTGAAATTCTTTTTTAATATTCCTTTGACAACTAAATACTTTAAAGTAAAAGAGCTTGAAACAATTAAAGTGATTGCAATTATAATCATTACTGAAAGCACTAAAACAAGGAAAATTGAGATCATTCGCTGTTTAAATGCCGACCTTGTTTCTATTGTGTGATAGGTTTGATTAAATGACTCTATTAGGCTGTTAATTCCATTAGTTGAAAAGTACAATGCCATAAGAAACCCAATCGATAACAATCCACCTTGCTGACGTTTTATTATATCTTCTAAGGTTGACCGAATGCCTTCAAATGTATTTGCAGGCATAATCTCTTTGATTAAACTCATTAAAGCATCCTGAAAATGTGCAATTGGGATGTAGGGGATAATGGTGAAAAAGAAAATAATTGTGGGGAAAAGAGCAAGAAAAAAATTAAAAGAAGAAGCTGCAGCTCGCTGATTAATAGCTCCTTTTGTGATGCCTTTTATGAAAAACACAGAAACATCCCAAATAGGAATTCCTTCAAACCCAGGCAGAATAATCCTTTTTAATTGATTAATGCACCATGATATAAGCTTTGTGTTTAAAAATGATTTTAAAAGTGATTTTAAAGTAATCATGTTAATGCCTTCAGGCTTAAATCCAAGCTTTTAATTTGATGGGTTAAGGCTCCAACAGAAATATAATTAACTCCAGTTTCAGCATAACTTCTAATGTTTTCTATTGTGATACCTCCAGAGGCTTCTGTTTCAAATTGGTGATTTATTATTTCAATTGCTTCTTTTAGAAGTTCGGGTGTGAAATTATCAAGCATAATTCGATTAACTTGCCCAATTTGAATAATTTTTCTCACATCCTCAAGGCTTCTTGCTTCTATTTCGATAGGGAGGTTCTTGTTAAGACTTTTTAAGTAAAGCTGAGTTGCATTAATGGCTTCTTCAATGCCGCCAGCAAAATCGATATGATTATCTTTTATAAGTATCATATCGTATAATCCAAACCTATGATTATGTCCTCCACCTAATGCAACCGCTTTCTTTTCGAAAATTCTAAGATTTGGCGAGGTTTTTCTTGTGTCGAGTATTTTAACTGGTAAGTTCTCGAGCAATTTCATTATTTGATGGGTATAAGTCGCAATACCGCTCATTCGTTGCATGAAATTTAAAACAAGACGTTCGGTCGATAAAATAGAAATCACATTCCCTTCTACATTAAAAACAACATCTCCCTTTTTAATTGGATTTCCATCAGGAATAAAGATATCCATTTTAATTCTTGGGTCGAAAAGCGAATATATGGTCTTTGCAACATCCACTCCGGCAATTATTCCATCTTCTTTTACTAAAAGACGAGCTTTTCCTGTTTTATCTTTATCAATACAAGCTAAAGATGTATGATCTCCATCTCCAATATCTTCAGCAAGAGCATTTTTAATAGCTTCCTCTAGGTTCATGAATCAATTTTTTTCGAATTGTAATTGTTGAATATTAAGCGTATTGCTTATTTTTTTGATATAACAATAGGTTCTAAAGTTTCCATTATTGGTATTTAGTGTCCCAATAATAAATTGAGAACCATCGTTTGAAGAGCCCTGATGATTGAGAGTAAACGACTTTACTTTAAACTTGTCGAAAAAATTCTTAAGAATAAGTTCGGCTTGTGTCTTGCTATAGCTTCCTTCATTTTCGGGAACCATAAGGTCAATAGTATTGTTGAAAAACTTGGCGATCTCTTTAACATTACCTGTATTTAGTGCCGTAATGATATCTTTAGAAATATCAACAGGAGATGCAATTACTTTCAATGCGAAAGAAAGCCCTGTTATTGAGGCCGTTATTAATAATATGAGTACGATTTTTTTCATATACAAATGATTTAGTATCAGTTTACTTTACAATAATTAAGCCAAATGTTTAATTTTACCATCGCAAAAATAAGTAATTATCAAATGAGTCGGCATTAAAAGCTATAAAAATCACTATTAGCAATATGTTTTCAGTTTTATTTATTCACAGCATTTTGCTAATCAGAGTAATCTGTTGGAGCATGCTGTAATTAATTAGAACAAAAATCTTTTTTGATGGGGCTTATTAATACAAAACATATATAATATTGAAATGAAGATTAAATTACTTTTTACTGGGAGTACTCAAGAAGATTTTATTGTAAAGGGAATTGAAAAATACATGAACCGCTTGAAACATTATGCTGATGTTGTGATAATTGAAACCCCTGAGCGAAAGTATCCCAAATCATTTTCTGAAGTTCAAATTAAAGATGCCGAAACTGAACAAATCTTTAAGAAAATAATTAAAAGTGATTATTTAGTTTTGATGGATGAAAATGGAATTCAAATGTCATCAAAAGAATTTTCTAATCAAATGCAAAAGTTTCAGTTGTCCGGAAACAAAACAATCGTTTTTTTAATAGGAGGGGCCTATGGATTTTCTGATGAAGTTTATAAAAGAGCTAATATGAAAATATCTCTCTCTAAAATGACTTTTACCCATCAGTTTGCCAGACTTATTTTAATTGAGCAAATCTATCGTGCTTACACAATTCTAAAGAATGAACCCTATCATCACGAGTGAGGGGCTGGAGAAAAGTGGTATACGCAAACCTGTGAACTTTAATATACTTGGGTTCGGTTTTGTCCCCACTTATGAAAAGGGAGTGAAAGGTAAATATCAGTTGGTTGTTAGCGAGAAAGGATGGAAGGCACTCAAGCAAAAACTCAAAACCATCACCAGAAAGACCACTCCATGCTCTTTCGACGAACGCATCAACAGACTAAAAGAGGTTCAAAGAGGCTGGCTTGGATATTATCGTATTGCGAGTATTCAAGGAAAGCTCAAAGACCTTGATGGCTGGTTAAGTAATCGTTTGAGGTATTGTATATGGCATCATTGGAACCGAGCGAAGCGAACTCATGAGCACATTTAAATAAAATCATTTCGCGAATAAAAAGAGGTTACGAAGCTTTATTAACTTACTACGAAAGTTTGCTCCACATCTTAATGAACCGTCCCGATACTTGTCGTCGGGATGGTGTGAGAGGTTCTCCCTGTCAGATAATTACTGGCAGGGCAGCCTACTCAATTAAGCGCAGTAGTTATTTACCCAAACTGATTTTATAGTGTGGAAGTTCAACCTGAAATTTTACTTTTGCCTGTAAAGCCTTAAATACCCTCATTAAGGTATCAATTGTTACATTACTTGCATTGCTTTCAATTCTTGAAATTTGGGCTTTCTGCACGCCAATGAGTTTCCCAAGTTCTTCTTGTGTCAATTTGCGTTCTTGTCTTGTTTCCTTTATTGCTTGTCCAATTAAGTCCATTTGCAATTCATATTCAAAACGGTCTCGTTCGGGAGTTCCGATTTTCCCAATGAGTTTATCTTGAACTTCGTCTAATGTTTGTGTTTTCATCATTTTTTAACTTTTTCTTTGTACTTGAAATACTGTATTAGCAATTGTTTAGCCTTATTGATTTCACTTTCTGGAACTTTGCTTCTTTTCTTTACGAAACCATTAGTAGAGACAACCAAAGTATTGTTTGAATCAGTCTTGTCCCAAAACGATAGCATTCTATGATGGGTTCCTTGATAAAGAGTCCTGAATTCCCATATTTCGTCAACTAATTTTTTAAAAAGTTCAGGGTCATGATGGGTCTGGGCTTTACGTATGTTATAAAGGATTTTTTTATAATGCTTTATTTCAAGGCTTTTAAGATATTCAAAAGCTTCGTCAAGAAATATTATATCAAAAAGTTTCTCCATTAATGCTGCTTTGAAAATGCAAAGATACGAATAAGTTTCATTTTATGTAAACATTCAAAAAATATTTTTCTGTATTGGTACTATGACGCATAACTTGTTTATACCATCGGTTTTTCCGTATAAAGCCAATATATTTCTGCAGCTTGCATCGGTTTTACCGTTTTTATTTTTCAAAATTAATTATAATTACATTACAAGCTATCAAAGGGTGAAATTATTTTCTGAATATTTTTTCACTTGTTCTATTCTCAAGTGATGTGGAATAAAACCATCATTCTTATTCTTTCTTGGCATTATTGTTTTATTATTGTTTTTTGGAGACACTGGGGCTTTAGGGTCACTGAGGTTTTCCCTGATGCCCCCGATTCCCCGAAGTCCCCAGAGTCACCTAATATAATTTTCATTTTTGCAATGTGTTCTTTTGCAAAAGCTAACCACTAAATAATCTTCTTATTATATATTAAATTATCAAGTATATTCCCTGATGAATGTCCTATCCCAAAAATACAAATAATTTAAGTTCATATCTTAAAAACATTAGCGCTAAAATCGAAAATAGCAGCTCCAAAAAGCAAAACAGAAGGTACGAAAAGCAAAACAGAAGGTGCAAAAAGCAAAACAGAAGGTGCAAAAAGCAAACCTATATATCCGACAAGCCTCCCTTCAAATGAAAAATCAAAATCTGTTTGGGCAAAAAGCGAACCTATATATGCAACAAGCAAACCTATATATGCGACAAGCCTCCCTTCAAATGAAAAATCAATATCGGTTCGGACAAAAAGTCACATGGTTCAGACAAAAAGTCACATGATATATG